>DPIB01000130.1 GCA_003522805.1 Fervidobacterium sp.
CTTACGTTGAGTTGGGCATACGATAGTTTTGCGTATGCATTTGGTGTATCGACTGGTGGAAAACACAAGTTTGGGAGTTACTATAGTCCAAACAAGAGTTGGGAAGGATTCTTTGGAGGGATACTTGGTACATTTCTCTATATCTTACTATACCAGAACCTTGCCAATCTGTTTTTCAATTTAAACATGAGTTTTTCAATTCCTTTCACGATTTCTCTGTCTATAATAACTGGGATTTTTGATACATTTGGAGATATCTTTGAATCTTCTATCAAAAGACATTACGGTGTAAAACACATAGGAAACCTCATGCCAGGTCATGGTGGAATACTCGATAGAATTGACGGACTCCTATTTATAACACCGGTAATATATATAATCTTACAACTGTTCTATGAGGTCTGAGTTAAGTGCATATTAGATGTACAAACAATCTACGTGAAACTAAAAATTAGAACGAGAAGAATTCTAGAGCTTATGCAAGCGGAGGTGCCTTAAGTGAAGTTCATGACGAGTGAAGAGATAAGAGAAGCATTTCTGAGTTTCTTTGAAAAGAAGGGGCATAAAAGGCTTCCAAGTGCTTCTTTGATACCTGATGATCCACAACTTATGTTCACGGTTGCAGGCATGGTGCCATTCAAACCGATATTTTGGGGAAAAGTTGATCCAGTTTACTTGAGGGCAACAACTTGTCAAAAATGTGTTAGGACAAACGATATAGAAAACGTAGGAAGAACGCCACGACATCATACCTTCTTTGAGATGTTGGGGAATTTTTCGTTTGGAGACTATTTTAAGGAGGAAGCAATTGAATGGGCTTGGGAATTCGTCACACAAGTTCTTGGTATGCCAGAAGAAAAGCTCTGGGTGTCCATTTATCAAGACGATGACGTTTCATTCGAAATTTGGAGAAGTTTAGGCGTACCAGCCCACAAGATATTGAGATTGGGAAAAGATGACAACTTCTGGGGGCCAGCTGGACCTACTGGACCATGTGGACCCTGCTCGGAGATATTCTACGATACTGGAAGGGAAGGAAAGGCACCTGAAGGTGAAGAACCGACACCGGCAAATACAGACGGACGATTTATTGAGATATGGAATTTGGTCTTTACAGAATTCTACCAAGATGAGGTAGGAGATTTACATCCATTACCGAGAAAGAACATCGATACAGGTGCTGGACTTGAAAGAATATCCGCAATGATGCAAGGTGTATATTGGAATTTCGACACTGACTTGTTTACACCAATCATCGAAAGGATTGAAAATGTACTTAACGTAAAATACAAGGAAGATCAGAATAAAGATATATCGATAAGAGTTATTGCAGACCACGTCAGGTCAGTGACCTTCATGATTTCTGATGGCGTACTTCCATCTAATGAAGGTAGAGGCTATGTGGTAAGAAGAATACTTAGAAGAGCGTTACGACACGGTACATTACTTGGTGCAAAAGAGCCCTTCCTATACAAAATAGTCGATAGCGTCGTGCAAAAAATGGGCAAAATATATCCAGAAATTGTTGAAAAGCAAGCATTTGTCGAGAATATCGTTCGAAATGAAGAACTTAGATTCATAAACAATCTCTCAAGAGGATTAGACCTCATTCAAAAAATAATTGCAACAAATGGAAGAATAACATCAGAGGATGCATTTAAACTGTACGATACGTATGGATTTCCAATCGACATATTGAGAGACATCGCACAGGAGAACGGCTATGACCTTGATGAAAGGAGTTTTGAAAAGTACTTACAAGAGCAAAGGGAAAGATCCAGAAAAGCACAAGGCGAGATTGAATTTGCTCAAGAGAGTGGTTATGAAAACCTTGGTTTAGAGAACATCTTCGTGGGTTATGATACAATGAGCTCAGAGGCGATTATCGAAAAGATAAGGGTTAAAGAAAAATTTGTAGATACAGCGGATAACTGTGAATGCGAACTAGTGTTGAATGCAACACCGTTCTATGCGGAAAAGGGTGGTCAAGTAGCAGACACAGGTACGATCCATAATGAAAATGGTAATTTCTCGGTTGAATATACGTATTCACCTGTCGAAGGAGTAATTGTCCACAAAGGTTATCTTTCTGGAAAACTGACAATTGGTGAAAGGGTCACTGCCCAAGTTGATGAGAAAAAGCGCAAGGCAACCATGAGAAATCACACTGCTACACATATTCTCCACGCAGCATTGAGAAATGTCTTAGGAGGTCACGTGAGGCAAGCAGGTTCACATGTGGAACCATCAAGACTGAGGTTTGATTTCACGCATTATCAGGCACTGACAAAGGAAGAAATCAAGAGAGTAGAAGACATAGTAAACGAAGTAATCTTGAATGCATATCCAGTTGTAACAGAAGTCAAAAGTTATGATGAAGCAGTGAAGCAAGGAGCAATAGCCTTGTTTGATGAGAAATATGGTGATGTTGTCAGAGTTGTAAAAGTCTCTGACTTTAGTGAGGAGCTCTGTGGTGGTACACATGTTTCAAACACTGGACAGATTGGATTGTTCAAAGTAGTCTCTGAGGGTGCTGTTAGTACTGGGGTAAGAAGAATTGAAGCAGTGACAGGAATGAACTCGTTAGAACTCGTTAGAAGATTGGAAGAAAAAATTGATCATGTCAGAGAACTACTCGAGGCGTCAGAATCTGAAATTATCGAGAGAATTGAAAGACTGCTGGAAGAGAATAAAGCTCTAGAGACAGAGCTGTTGGAAGCAAAAAAGAAACTTATAAACAAGGAAGAAGTTATCAAAGGTTCAAAGACTTTTGGAAATATCAACTATTTATCAGCAGTGTTTGAAGGCTTGGATATCGATATCTTGAAGGAATTAACAGACGACATCTCAGACAGAATAAAAGGAATAGTATTACTACTATCAAAACTAGATGATAGAATTGTGCTGACAGTGAAAGTAGCAAAGGAGCTTACTCCAACTTACAATGCTGGTAGCATAGCAAAAGCAATTTCAAACCTGCTTGGAGGAGGAGGAGGAGGAAGTCAAACCTTTGCCCAAGCTGGCGGACGTAATTTTGAAAGGATAGACGAAGCGCTTGAATTATTTGAAAAGATAGTCAGAAAGGAAGTGCAGTGATGCTTGGGAGACTGGATCTCGGAATAGACCTAGGAACAGCCAACACACTTGTATATGTGAAGGGAAAGGGTATAATCGTAAACGAACCTTCAGTCATCGCAATAAATGCCGACAACAATGAAATAGTCAAAGTAGGTATTGAAGCCAAAAGAATGATAGGGAAAACCCCTTCTTTTATTCAAGCAATAAGACCACTTAAAGATGGTGTCATAGCAGACTACGAAGTCGCGTTGGCAATGCTTATGTACTTCATAAGTCGTGCACAAGAAAGTTTCTCATTCTTCAGGCCAAGAGTAGTGATAGGTGTCCCCGTCGGTGTCACAGAAGTTGAAAGCCGTGCACTGTTAAGAGCTGGAAAAGAAGCTGGAGCAAAAAAGGTCTTTTTGATAGAAGAACCGATGGCAACAGCCCTTGGCGCAGGATTATCAGTCGAGGAACCACAAGGGAATATGGTGGTAGACATTGGTGGTGGTACTACTGAAGCAGCTGTCATATCCTTGGGGTCGATAGTCACTTGGACCTCTATTCGGGTAGCAGGCGATGAATTTGACGATGCTATAATCCAATACGTAAGAGAGATTTATCGAGTAACAATTGGGGTTAGAACTGCCGAACGAGTAAAGATAGAGATTGGGAACGTATATTCACTAAAAGAATTTGATGAATTACAAACAGACGTAGTTGGAATTGAACTCTCAACAGGATTGCCGAAGAAACTCACATTAACTGGTGGTGAAATACGCGAGGCAATAAAACCAACTGCAATGCAAATTGTAGAAACAGTCAAAACAACCCTAGAAAAGACCCCACCCGAACTCGTCGCCGACATCACGGAAGGAGGGATAGTTGTAGCTGGTGGTGGCTCACTACTTAGGGGAATCAGCGAATTACTATCAAAGGAGACAGGAATAGATGTATATAGTGCAGAGGAACCTATGACTTGTGTTGCCAAAGGAGCAGGAATGGTACTTGATAAGATGGATATATTGGCGAGGTTGAAGAATATAGAATGAACGCAAATACTCTGGCAATTGTGTTTATGATACTTCTTGCGATATTCGTTGTCGATGTATTTACGAACAATTTTCTTTCAGAGCTATTGCATAGCGTACTTTACTCGATATCTATACCGATGTACAACATGAAAAATAGCCTTGAAAAAAGGCTCTCGCAGACAATCATTGTAGAGAATGTCTATCTCTTCGGTGAGAAAGATAGAGGGTTGGAAGTACTAAGCATTGATCTGAATGGCATATATGTCAGAAATTTAACGAAAAAGGGTGTAGTCCTAAATGCGAAGAATGGTCAACTGATAGGCTTTGTGGAAAAGACGGGTAGAGTGGGGTACGTTGTAAAATGGTGGGAAAGTGATTTTCCCGTAACAATTGAATCCACTTCGGTCAAAACAGTCGGATACTACAGTAAATATAGAATAGATGTCCCTGATCCAAATGTAGAATCCTCTGGGAATGTATACTTATCAGAATATGCTGAATACGGGAGATTGTTGAAAGCTCATAATTTGTCAATTGGAAGATATGAAGATAACGTGTTCTATCCGAAGATACCAAGAATTTCGGACTATGTGATATTGTTGGAGGAGTATCCAACCAATTATTCAAGTGATAGCACGAACAGGAGGGAGTAATCATATGGAATACGAAGACCTGACTCATGAAGAGTTAATCAAAAGAATCAGAGAACTTGAAGATGAAGTATCTACTCTGAGGATGAGAGAAAGTGAATTAGAATTGTTGCTCAACGAGTATTCTTCGATTATGAAAAAGCAGTTTGAAGTTTTTGATGATTTCATAAAAGACGTGGGAACAAGACGAATGATTGATCCCTTAACGAGAGTCTATTCAAACGAGCACATAATGAAGCTGATATCATATTATCATCAGAAAGCATTTGAAGAAAACTTCGGCTATTCTTTAATAACTATCACTATCAACGATTTTAGCAATTTGGAACAAATTGATAGAGAACACGTGCTCTTAAGTATCGGAAAGCTACTGAAAGAAGTTGTTAGGGTGCCTCTTGATAGTGTTGGAAGGTGTTCTGAAGATAAGTTCCTAGTTCTTCTAACAGAAATCAACAAGGAAAATAGTCTGAAAGTGAAGGAAAGAATCGAAAATGCACTTAAATTACGTAATCTCAGTGCAACTGTAAAACATGCATGCTATCCTGACGATTCGACAAATCTCGAAGATTTGATTAACAACATCTAATAAGTATTTACACCTATCAAAAAGATAATTTATGAAGGGAGTTATTCCTTATGGGTTCGATAATTGTTGAAAAGTCAGCCTTGCAGGGTGAATTAGAGATTTCAGGTGCAAAAAACTCAGCATTGCCGATACTGGCTGCAGTGTTGCTGACTGATGAAGAAGTAATTCTGCATAAAATCCCGGTTCTGTCGGATGTTGAGACGATGATAGATATTCTCAGAACTGCAGGAAAAAATGTAGTATTTGAAAAGGAAACAGGAACTGTCAGAGTTTCTGGTGGAATACTTCACACCCATGTACCATACGAACTTGTCAGAAAAATGAGGGCCTCTTTTAACGTACTTGGCCCAATAGCAGTAATCATGGGGGAATCTAGCACCCCACTTCCTGGCGGATGCGCGATCGGTGTCAGACCGGTCGATTTTCACATTGAGGGCCTGAAGAAACTAGGTTTCGATGTTAATTATGATCACGGAGAGATATTGGCAAAAAGAGGAAATAAGCCCGAAGAAGTCGCAGTCTACCTACCGTTTCCAAGCGTTGGCGCAACTGAGCATATAATGTCTGTGGCTGCCGTACTTCCAGGTGTAACAGTCATAGAAAATGCTGCAATGGAACCTGAAATAGTAGATTTACAAGATCTACTAAACGAAATGGGTGCAAACATTAGTGGAGCTGGAACAAGCAAAATCATGATTACAGGAGTTAAGAAGCTCCATGGGTGTGAGTACACAGTCATTCCTGACAGGATAGAGGCTGGGACATATGTATTAGCAATTTTGACAACGGGTGGGGAAGGACTGATCAAAAATGTGAGAACTGACCATCTCGATGCGTTATGGGCAGTACTGGAGAAGACAGGTGCTATAGTTAAGAAAGGTGAAAACTCTGTGGAGGTCAAATCTTGGAATAACTGGCGAGGCTGTGACATAGATGTAATGCCATATCCCGGATTTCCAACTGACTTGCAACCTCAGGCTATTGTATACTTATCGTTGGCACAAGGTACGAGCATGATTACCGAAAATGTTTTCAAAACCCGTTTTGCTCATGTTGGTGAACTTGTTAGGATGGGAGCAAATATCAAAATCAAAGAGAATACTGTTATCATAAATGGAGTTGAAAGGTTACAAGGTACAACAGTCATGGGAACTGATCTACGTGCAACAGCAGCACTTGTAATTGCTGGATTTGCTGCGGAAGGAGAAACCGAAGTTACACAAGCTGAATACATATTTAGAGGATATGAAAATGTTATTGAAAAGTTTGCAAAACTTGGTGGAAAGATAAGGTATGTACCCGGAGGTGTCCCAGAAATTTGAAAGGCCAAGGTATGAAACGACGAATTAGATTTGAAAGGAATCATGCTCTTTTTCTAATAGATTGTTTATTGTTGGTCATAGCCGGCCTAAATGCTCTGTTTGTAAGATTCGGCTTAGATTTCGTCGAAATGCGCAAATACTCTCCAGGCGTCTGGTATTTGATATTGTTCACAATAATAGCAAATTTGTTGAATGGTACGTACAAGATCGTATGGAGATATGCTACTCCTAGAGAACTAATAGTACTTTTAAGAGGACTATTTCTTGGGTACGCATTCACGTTGATTGTACTGCATTTTACAGGGACTGCCGTACTCCCAAGATCGGTAGGAGTATTGGCGTTTCTAGGAAGCTTCTTTTTATTACTATCTGCACGATTGTTCTACCAGTTTATGCTAACGAGCAAAAGATCAACTGGTAAGCGAATAGGAATAATCGGGGCAGGCGATGCAGGAGTAGTAATTCTAAATGAAATAAAGAGAGCAAAGTATGGGCGTGTAGTTATATTTCTTGACGATGATATGTCCAAAATAGGCAAAATAGTAGCTGGGGTAAAAGTTGTAGGACCACTTGAAAGAGTAATGGAGTATGTTGAAAATCTTGAATTAGAAGAACTGATAATTGCAATCCCTTCAGCAACGAGCGAAGAGATGAACCGAATAGTGGAACTTGTAGACAGTAGAAAAGTAAAACTAAAGACCGTTCCATCGATTTCACAACTCCTAAATCGCGAACCACGGCTTGGTGACTTGCGTGAGATTTCTATTCAAGACATAATAGGAAGGCAACCAATAACGGTTGATCTTGATTTGATAAGTCAATATATATCATGGAAAAAGGTACTTATCACAGGTGCAGGTGGAAGTATAGGTTCTGAAATTGCGAGGCAAATTTCAAGATTCTCGCCGCAGGAGATCATTCTCTTGGGTCGTGGTGAAAACAGTATATACGAGATTTACAACGAGCTTAAAGAACAAAATTCCGAAATTATACTTAGCCCAGTCATTGCAGATATATCGGATACACAGTTGATGGAAAAAGTTTTCAAACA
>DPIB01000206.1 GCA_003522805.1 Fervidobacterium sp.
TCCTTACCACTCTTTTCCGGAGATTTTTCATATGTACCAATAGATGCAGCGACAAAATATTCTTGTGAAGATGCAGATATAGCACTGCGTATACACAATAAACTCTACCCGACCATCTACTCCAATGAAATGATTGAACTGTACGAAAAGATAGAACTGCCAATCGTATCCGTCCTTGCGCAGATGGAAATGAACGGCGTATACTTTGATATAGACTACCTCTCTCGATTATCTCAAGATATGGAACGAAAACTCGCAACGCTATCGCAGAAAATATTTGAGATCGCTGGCGAAACATTCAACATAAACTCACCAAAACAGGTGGGGTATATACTCTTCGAAAAACTCAAAATTCCAACCGTAAAATCGACAAATACTGGAGCGTATTCTACCGACGTTGAAGTTTTGGAATCGCTGGCAGATGACTACGACATAGCCAAATTATTGCTTGAATACAGAAAGATTCAGAAATTGAAAAGTACCTATGTTGATGCAATACCAACGATGATGAACAGCGTAACAGGCAGAGTCCATGCCTCATTCAACCAAACTGGCACAGCAACTGGCAGATTAAGTAGCTCAGACCCAAATTTGCAAAACCTTCCAGGCAGGACAGATGAAGGAAGAGAAATACGCATGGCAGTGAAACCACAGAGAGAAGGGTGGTCAATTCTTGGAGCGGATTATTCACAAATCGAACTGCGCATATTGGCACACATGGCGGAGGATGAAACACTCATAAACGCATTCCTTGAAAACAGAGACATTCACTTGGAAACTACTAAAAGGATTTTCAACGTGGGTGAGGAATTCGTAACCGAAAGCATGAGAAGAATAGGCAAGATGGTTAACTTTGCGATCATATATGGAGTTTCACCCTACGGACTTGCAAAACGCATAGGAATGGATATTAAGGAAACTAGGAAGATAATTGAAAGTTATTTTGAGAACTACCGAAATGTGCAAGTTTATATAGCAAATATAAAGGAATTTGCACGAAAATACGGATATGTGAAAACTATGTTCGGTAGAAAAAGAGAAATCCCGCAGATAAACTCGAGAGATCCAAACATTCGTTCCGAAGGTGAACGTATTGCTGTAAATACTCCTATCCAAGGTACTGCTGCGGATATAATGAAAATCGCGATGGTAGGGGTCTACGAAAGGCTAAAAAACGAGCATCTAAAGGCTATGATGACCTTGCAAGTGCATGATGAATTGATTTTCGAGGTACCAGATGAAGAGACAGAAATTGTTAAACAGATAGTAAAAGAAGAGATGGAAAACGCAGTTAAATTGAGAGTACCTTTACTTGTTGACGTGTACGTCGACAAGTATATGCTCTAGAGTTTGAGTGAATTCAATAAATTAACACGGCACCTAAACAAAGTAAGACGGCTGCAACCACTCTAAGTCCGATACGTTCTTTTAGAAATAGCTTTGCAAAAAGCATTGTTACGAATACAGATAACATAGAGAGAGGTTCAGCAACGCTTACACCGTAATAATTGAATGCCTCGAGCAATGCTACATATGAATAAGCATTACATATACCACCTAGAATCAAGTAAACAAACTTTCCTTTTACCAACGCCACATAGTCTTTTGCCCTGTTACCGCTTATAATTCCATAAGCAAATATGAATATACTTATCACCAAATACACAGCCACGGAATAGCCCATGGGTGATCCACCAATTGTCATTTTTCGGTCAATTATCCTCCCAAACGCCATCAGTACAGACGAAACTATCATCGATATTGCACCTTTGCTCTCTAAAAGATTCTTGTACGATATCGCTATATTCTCACCCTTTTTCAGGAAACTGATCGCATACACCATCAACGCAGCCCCCAAAAATCGCTTCCAACTGAAAGGTTCGCCGAGGAATAACGCAGATAGTAAGACCAAAAAGACAGCATTTAGATTATAAAGTGGTGCTATTACAGAGGCATCTTCATGCCCTAAACCATAGATATACAAAGAAAAAGAGACAGAATAGATTACGCCACTCAACAATGCCTTCACAAAAATACCAACGGTCATCGTATGGAAGAATGGGGCAAAGACAAGGAAAGAGAAGAAAAAGAACCCCCATGCGGAAACGAACGTTGGCGAATCCTTTGAAATTTTATTACCTGCGATTCTTTCATATCCCAGCAGTAGGATCCTAATACCCATCCATATTGGTCCCATAGTTTTCAACTCCACTTTTCTGATGTATAATTTAGATACTGTATAATCACATCAGTCTATAGATATGTGATTTTATAATTATTCTAACATAGAAAGGATGAAAGTCTGTGAGAGAAGATGTAAAAGATTTAGAACTTGAAGAGAGCGAGTCAAAACAGCCATCACTCTGGGAGATATTCAGCATAACTGCTAAGATCGGAGGTGTTACTCTTGGTGGGGGCTACGCCATGATCCCAATCATTAGGGAAGAATTCACCCAAAAGCGTAGTTTTCTGACAGACGAAGAATTCACAACCTTGCTAGTCATAGCACAATCTTTACCAGGACCCATTGCAGTTAACACATCGACGCTTGTTGGATACAAATTGAGAAAACTTCCAGGTACAATCTGTGCAGTACTTGGCTCGATATTCTTCCCAACGATGATAATACTAGCTATTGCCATGGTTATTGGTCAGTACTACGAAGTGTTCAAACCATTCCTTAGTGGTATGAAGACACCTTTATTTTCTGTTTTGCTGATTACAGTTTTAAGGATGTGGAAAACGGATGTACGGACATGGGAAGATATCATAATATTTGCAGTGACATTTAGTATAGTAAGCTTTCTAAAGTTTAATCCGGTTGTTGTTATCTTATTGGGATTGGTGTACGGGGTAATTAGAAGCACATTATTCAAAAGCGAAAGGAAGAATGGAAAATGAGCACATATTTAGAATTATTCCTCACCTTTTTGCAGATAGGGGCGGTCAGCTTTGGTGGAGGATATAGTATACTGAAATCAATCAGCCATTACGTTGTAGATGTAAGCAAATGGATAACACTAGACGAATTCAACGATATAGTTGCCATATCACAATCAACGCCAGGACCAATTGGGATAAATGCGGCGACGTATGTCGGTTACAAAGTTGGCGGTGTATTCGGCTCTTTAATCGCAACAACTTCCGTAGTATTAGTTCCTATAACGCTTTCATTGATCATGTACTGGCTGTATAGAAAACATTCTGAAAACGAAATCGTCAAATCCACGATTCAAAAGCTACGTCCCGTGGTAGTTGCCATGATTGCATCTGCTTCGCTTGGATTCTTACAAGACTCTTTTGGCTCGGTAGCTGGTATCATCATAACAATTGTATCAGCTTTGGTATTACTATTTACAAAAGTAGGTATACTACCCCTGATGCTCATTTCAGGTATAATTGGTATTTTTGTTTTCCATTGATTTACTTTTCCAACTTTGGAACTTTTTACCGATTTCTAGTGTAAACTATATATAACTATGATGTTTATTGGGAGGCCTTCAAGACTGTTAAAAACAATATCTTCGTCGTTCGTCGTAAAGGCAATATATAGAACTGAAGAGCTTCAAGTTTCAAGATATTTGATGTTATTCTATGTGTTCGATCAAAAAGGAGTGTGGATGATGTATCCTAACAAAATAGTCTCGAAAAAAAGATTGGCAAAATCTACATACGAATTTTGGATAGAAAATGCCTTGGTGGGTTCACATGCAAGACCTGGTCAGTTTGTCGTTGTTAGGGTTTCTGAAAAAGGAGAACGTATACCATTGACCATTGCGGAGACAAAAGGCGACCTATTTAGAATAGTCGTTAAGGCGATCGGAAAATCTACATACGAACTATGCACCAAATCAGTAGACGATATCCTTGCAGACGTTGTAGGACCACTAGGAAAACCAAGTGAGATAAAGCAATACGGCAATGTACTCGTCATAGGCGGTGGAGTTGGTATAGCAGTTATCTTGCCCATCGCAAAGGCGTTGAAAAAAGCAGGCAACAATATAACTGTGATTATCGGTGCAAAAACACTTGATGAACTCATATTAAAAGATGAATTTACGTTCGCAGACAAACTCGTAATGGCTACCGACGATGGCTCGAGTGGCTACAAGGGCACGGTTATAGATGCAATGAAGGAACAGATAAAGACACAGAAGTACGACGTTGCTTGGGCAGTTGGCCCCGCTATCATGATGAAACTTGCAAGCAACGTAGCAAATGAAATTAACCTGCCCTTATGGGTCTCGCTCAATTCGATCATGATCGACGGTACAGGTATGTGTGGTGGATGCAGAACACTTGTGAAAACTCAAGAAAGTGAAGAGATAAAGTACGTGTGCGTAGA
>DPIB01000032.1 GCA_003522805.1 Fervidobacterium sp.
TCTAAGGTGGCGGGTAGTTTAACAAGATTTATCTTACAAAAGTCATGGATTCAGATTTGTTGATGTTTGCTACGGAAATCGTATGGGAGAGGTGATATTATGAGGTTTCCAAAGTTAGGAATCATCATTTTATTGTTGACCATCTTTTTACAAGCATTTTCGGCTGGTGCAGTACCTATCACTGAAAAAACTAGTTTGGTCATACTCCCTGGAAAAGTTGGTGGTGGCTGGTCTACAGATGAAGTAGACTACCTGTTGTCTATCTTGGAAGAACAAGTTCTAAAGTTAGGAAGATTTCGATTGTTTTCCCGTGCTGACATACAGCAAATCATGAAGGAACGAAATATCTCGGAAATCGGTGTCTCAGAGGCAGAAGCGATCGAAATTGGAAAACTCGGTGGGTCGAAATATGCACTTTTGCTTACTCTGACTAGTTTGTCGTCTACTTGGAGCAATAAGTCGAATGCCTTTGTTGCAACTTCAAGGTACACAATCAGGTTATACAACATCGAGAATGGTGAGCTCTTGGCTTCAAAAGCGATGGAGTCCACCGGAAAATCCGAGGAAACAGAGCAACAGTCGATAACTGATGCATTAAAATCAACTGCATCATCCATATGGTCTGAACTGAGAGAGATCTTCAAATTGGAAGCGTATGTAAAGTCGGTAGATGGAGACACTGTAATACTAGCAGGGATAGACCCAAAAATTGTCCCGAAAGGGACTGTATTTGAGATTGAAACAAAAACTGGGATGGGATATGTACAAGTTACGGGATACAGCGATGCAGAAAACACAGTCGTTGCCAAGCTTATTCGTGGAGAAAAGCCTGTAGTTAATACTGTAGCTAGTGAATTTACTGAAACGTTGTCTACTACCCCAGTTACCCCGACTGTTCCAACGAAGGTGCCACCAGAAGCACCGAGCAATCTGAATGTCCAGCCATTGTCGGCATCGCAAATGAAATTGATATGGAAGGATAACTCAAACAGTGAAGAAGGATTCAAGATAGAGAGAAAAATAGGGACGACGGGTACGTGGTCAGAGATCGCAATGGTTGGAGCGAATGTGACAGAATATACAGATACTGGACTTACACCAAATGCAAACTATTATTACAGAGTGAGGGCATACAATAGTGGGGGAAATTCGGCCTACTCTGATGAATCGTATGCAACATTATCTTCAACATCTTCAACAACTTGGCAGAAAAAATATGGTGGAAATTATTATGATGCAGCATACTACGTTCAGCAAACAAAAGATGGTGGATACATTGCTGTAGGATACACGTATTCTTCCAGTAAAAGTTATGCAGATGTATATGTAGTCAAGGTTGATACGTATGGTAACAAGGCCTGGGAGAAAACTTACGGCGGTGGATACAACGATGTAGCTTACTGTGCACAGCAGACAAAAGATGGAGGGTATATCGTTGCGGGAAGTACATTTTCCACTAGTTCAGGATATGCAGACTTTTATGTACTCAAACTTGATTCAAATGGCAATAAAGTATGGGAGAAGACATATGGTGGAACGTACGATGACGTAGCTAACTATATTCAACAAACTTCCGATGGTGGTTATATCATTGCTGGGTACACATTTTCTCTAGGTTCGGGGTATGCAGATGCGTACGTAGTAAGAATCGATGCATACGGTAACGGAGTGTGGGATAGGGTCTACGGTGGTGGCTATGATGACGAAATTTATTGCATACAGCAAGCAAAAGATGGTGGATACATTGCTGTAGGAAGCACATATTCCAAGGGTTCGGGGTACTCCGATATCTACATACTCAAAATCGATGCGTACGGTAACGGGATGTGGGACACGGTTTACAGTTCAACTTACGATGACATAGCCTATTTTGTCCAGCAAACTGTTGATGGCGGATACGTAGTTGCTGGTTCAACAGATTTCTTTGGTGCTGGTGGTCGGAATGTAAATGTATATGTGATAAAAATCGATATGTACGGCAATAGAGTATGGGAGAGAACCTACGGTGGGAAATACGATGACGCAGTTAATTGCATACAACTGACAAATGATGGTGGTTATATCTTGGCAGGATGGACAGAATCCTTTGGTGCAGGTGGTTGGGATGTCTATATGATAAAAACTGATGCATATGGTAACAAGACATGGGAGAAAACCTATGGCGGAAGCTATGATGACGTAGGCTATTTCGTTCAACAAACGAGTGATGGTGGTTACATTATCACGGGATATACAAAATCTTTTGATTCAACACACGCTGGAGACGTTTACATGATAAGAACAGATGCAACTGGAAACACTGGACCGAATCCTTAAACAATTAGGTAACGTAGGTTATCTTGTTGATCTAGAAGAAAGGCAGGTCTTGGACCTGCCTTTTTCCCAATTCGTATATTGCTATCCTTAGATCATCCTTTATACTTGTTTATGGTCGTTAGACAGCTATTAGACAAATAGACGGGAGTTTGATTCTCTACTAGTCAAACTTGAGATGATTTATGATATAATAGATATGTGTCTAACTTTATTAGAAGGATGTGAAAATATGGGAATTAAAAATGGTGATAGGGTAAAGGTTCATTACACAGGAAAACTTGAGGATGGACAGATATTTGATTCATCCTTAGAGAGGGAACCGTTGGAATTTGTTGTTGGTGCTGGACAGGTGATATCCGGTTTTGAAGAAGCTATAATCGACATGGAAATTGGTGAAAAGAAAACATTTACGATAATGGCAGAAGAAGCTTATGGCATTGCTAGAGAAGATTTAAAATTCTCTGTACAACGTTCCATGTTACCTGAAGGGGTTCAAGTTGGAGATATGTTAGAGGCATACCAACCAGATGGCAATGTATTTGTTGTCAAGGTTGATGAACTTAATGATCTCACGGCTATACTTGATGCAAATCATCCCCTTGCCGGTAAGAACTTAATTTTTGATGTAGAAATAATAGACATTATTTCTTGATATTCTCTATTTTACAATATTTGTTGCATAAGGTTTCATCATTCAGGCTTCATGTGAAAAGAAACAATAGAAAAGCAAGTTTTTGTTTTCGAAATGACTGGAAAGCCCAGAGCAGAGATAAATAAAGGAGTGGTTGCGTGCAGTATAAGTTTATCGCCTTGGACATCGGAGATGATATAGATATAAAGAAACTCATGAATGAAAAATCTTCGTACGTAGAATATGTTCGATGGGAAGAGCCATTCAAATTCAAATATGGTGAAGGTTCAGTGTTTGTTTATTCATTTGGGGCTGTTGTAGGTTTGAACATATCAGAAAAGCAATTCAATTCCTTAGTTTCCGAATTTGACGATTATGTGATTGGATTTGTAAAGCACGGTACTCCAGACAAACTGGAAGTTGTTCAAAGTAGCGATAGAGAAATAGAGGTATCTCAAGACGTTGTGTATGTACCCAAAATCGATGACGGAGCACTTTCTACAATAGCCTTTATGCTTGCTCAAAGTATTTCTTTACATAGAATAGAACAGAAAACTGATCTCTTGATCGATGAAATCGAGAATTTTTTATCAGCAAGGCGTAAGATCTCCCAAGGAAGCAAATCTCTAGATCTTGCCATGAAGATACTGAAAACAAGACACGAGATACTTTCTGACGTTATGATACTAGACAAACCCGAAATGGCTTGGGAAAATGAAATGTACAATGAAATATACCAAAAGTTGGCTAGGTATTACGAGATTCCAAGAAGGTACAAGAACGTTACAACGAAATTGGACCATGCGTTTGGAGTGACGAGCGTATTGCTTGAACTACATAGTAAGAGCAAGTCAAATTTCTTAGAATGTATGGTAATATTACTTATTGCCTTAGAAATAGTTCTAAGTTTCTTCTGATCATCTTCCTAGGCAAACTCTGCTTCAACATAATCTTCACAAAATTTTCACAAAAATTGGCGTTATTGTCATGGGTTTTCACACAATTTTACAAGAGGAGGGATTAAGATGAAGAGATTTTCAGTACTTGCTTTGTTAATTGTGGCGTTATTGTCATTTGCGGTTAACATCACTGTTTTTCACGTCAACGACACTCATGGTCATGCTTGGCCATTTGCGGATTCTGATGGAAACATCATCGGAGGGTTTTCAACTCTAGCTACGATTATCGATGCAGAGAGAAAAGTAAATCCAAATGTATTGTTCCTTCATGCAGGAGACATAAACACTGGTGTCCCAGAATCAGACTTGGTGGATGCAGCTGCTGACATCATGGCGCTTAACAGAATGAAGTTGGATGCAGTAGCTATCGGTAACCACGAATTTGACAAACCAAGGAGTGTCCTCAAAAAGCAGATGTCATGGGCGAAATTCGACTTCCTCAATGCCAACATTTATAAAGACGGTGAGCCACTTTTCACACCATACATCATAAAAGAGGTTGGTGATGTTAAAGTGGCAATAGTAGGTTTTACCACAGAACACACGAGGATACTTGAAAATGTCTACAGTGAGGATTTGGAATTCAGAAATGTCATTGAAGTAGCAAAAGAGATAATTCCTGAGATTAGAAAACAAGCAGACGTTGTCATTGCTTTGACGCACCTTGGTGTCGGTCAAGGATATTCTGACCTTTACACAACAGCTGATCAACTTGCACAGAATGTTGAGGGCATAGACCTCATAATCGATGGACACAGTCATACAAATATGACAAGCCCAATGGTCGTTAATGGTATTCCTATCGTTCAGGCGTTCGAATGGGCAAAAGTACTTGGCAGAGCAGACATAGAAGTTGAAAATGGTAAAGTAGTGAAGATCGATTGGCAAGCAATACCTGTTATACAGTCCAAGTTGGTTGGAAAGGATGAAGCTGGCAATAACGTTTACCAAACAGTTGTTAAAGAAAACTTAGCGGTAAAATCCGTTCTCGATTACTTTAAGCAATTGGGCGGCTCTAAGTTAGATACAATTATCGGAACGACGGAGATTTTGCTCAACGGGGAAAGAGCGGATGCAAGGTCTAAGACAACAAACCTTGCAAACTTAATTGCCGATTCCATGCTTTGGAAGACAGGAGCAGATGTTGCTCTTACAAATGGCGGTGGTATCAGAGCTTCCATAAAACCTGGAAATATAACAATAAGAGACGTATTAACTGTTTTACCTTTCGGAAACACACTTTACGTTATCGAGCTTAAAGGCTCTGACCTTATAAAAGTCTTTGAGTATGCTGCAACCATTCCAAATGGTCAGGGTGGTTTCCTGCAAGTAGGGGGTGCCACTTGGAAAGCCGAAGGTGGAAAACTCACAGAGGTATTAGTCGGTGGAAAACCAATAGATCCAGAAAAGGTCTACAAAGTTGTTACAAATGATTATATGGCCAGTGGTGGAGACGGTTATACAATGCTGAAAGATCAACCGGGGTACAACACATTCTATGTTATGGCAGATGTATTGACTGAATATATACAAAAAGTGCTTGGCGGTAATGTAACAAATTACGATGATAAGCCAAGAGTAGAGAGAAAATAGTAGACAACAATTGGTCTCAGGCTTTAATGAGGGCGGGCAACCGCCCTTTTTTCTTCTCTATTTACTAATTTACTAGTTGTCAAATCATACTTATGGTTGTCATTTATTGACATTTATTGTATAATATATACATGCCTGGTAGCTGAAAGCTAGAACAAAGCTTGAGAAGGAGAGGCGAAATGATTAGAAAAGCTGAAATATTGGATTTACTTAAACGAGCCAAAATTCCTGTGAAGGGCAAGGAATTAGCAGAACGCTTCGGAGTAAGTAGACAAATAATAGTATCTGACATAGCACAGCTGAGAGAGGAAGGGTACAGAATAATTCCGACTCGTGACGGATATGTTCTGGACACGGGTGGAACTGTAAGAAGGACTATCGCAGTACAACATACAGCTGAAGAAATCTATGATGAACTTAAGACAGTTGTTGAAAATGGTGGAAAAGTGATAGACGTAATCGTAGAGCATCCCATCTATGGTGAACTGACAGGCCGTATAGATGTATCAACTTTGGACGATGTTGAGAAATTTGTTTCCTTACTCATCTCGTCAAATACCAAGCCTCTGTTAGAAATCTCAAATGGAATACATCTCCATACAATAGAAGCTCCAGACGAAACTACAATGGATAAGATACTCCATGCGATAGAGAAATTCAGGCTCAACAGATAGTCATTAATTCATCACAAAATCTGGATGGTGGGGTGAGGTTTGTGAAGGCGTTACTTATTGTGGATCTTCAGAATGATTTTGCAAAACCTGGAGGAGCATTGTATTTTCCTGGGGCAGAAAACGTTATACCGCCGATAACAGAACTTGTAGAACGTTTCAAAGAAAGAGACTTACCGATTATTTATACACGAGACTGGCACGAAGATAACGACTATGAGTTCTCCATATGGGGGACCCACTGCCTGCACGATTCGATAGGGAGTGAAATAGTAGACGAGGTCAAGAAAAGTCTACAAGACTATGAAAAAGCCTACGAAATAAAAAAGAGTAGGTATTCAGCGTTTTACGGAACTGATCTTGAAAACCTACTCAGGAATATGGATATCGATGAAGTCCATGTTGGAGGTCTTGTAACACACATTTGCGTACTTTTCACTGTTGAAGAATTGAGAAATAGAGGTATAGAAACGTATGTACGTTCAGATTGCGTAAACAGTTTTGACAAATTCATGCACGACTTTGCTTTAAAAGAAATGAAAGAAGTGTTACTTGCAGATATTATTTAAGACCTGCACATGATTACACAAAATTTGTTTGATCTGTTGTGCTATATTCATATAAAATTAACTGAACGATTCAAAATATATGTTAAACTAATCATCGTTGAATGCAATCACCATTGATCCCTTTCAACTTGCTACTCTAAATGGATTCTATCCCTTTTGAAGGTACGAGAAGAGTTAAGCAAGGAAAGGGATAAATCGAGCGAGTAGCGAGAAGAAAGAGGAGGAACTTAAGAATGGAAGATAAGAGTAAGACGTATGAAAGCTTTAAGGATTTTGGATTAAGCGAGGATTTGTTGTTGGCAATCGAGAAGAAGGGGTACACAACTCCAACAGAAATTCAGAGTTTAGTTATACCCATCGCGCTTTCGACTGACAAAGACATAATCGCTCAAGCGAAAACAGGGACTGGTAAGACCGCAGCATTTGGTATCCCGATACTTCAAAGAGTTGAGTTCAGGAAGAGCAAAGCACCAAAGGTATTGATAATTACACCAACAAGAGAACTTGCCTTACAGATTTCAGATGAACTCAAGAGCTTAAGGGGCAGCAGAAGGATAAGAATTTCCACTGTTTATGGTGGACATTCGATAGTTGATCAGTTGAAAGACATGGAAAAGGGAATCGACATAGTTGTTGGGACACCCGGAAGATTACTCGACCACCTAAATCGTGAGAGTTTGGATTTATCAAGTATCGAGTATCTTGTGTTAGACGAAGCTGACAGAATGCTAGACATGGGATTTATCGATGACATCATGGAGATAATCAACAAACTTCCAAAGGAAAGACGTACATTCTTGTTCTCTGCAACAATGCCTAGGGAAATAGTCAACATTGCCGAGAAGTTCATGAAAGAGTACGAACATATATCTACTGTCACGTATGAATTGACAACAGAAAATGCAGAACAAATTTATTTCGAAGTTGAAGAGGGAGACAAACTATCTCTATTGTGTAGGATAATAGATATGGCGCCAGATTTCTACGGACTAATTTTCTGCCAAACGAAACTAGAGGTAGATGAAGTCTCAAAGAAGTTATCAGAACTGGGATACAATGCGGATGGATTCCATGGAGATTATTCTCAATATCAAAGAGAAAGAGTTCTTGACAAATTCAAGAAAAAGAATTTGAGAATCCTTGTTACAACTGATGTCGCTGCACGTGGCATAGATATAGATGGCTTAACGCATGTAATAAACTACTCAGTGCCGAGGGATCCAGAATACTACGTGCATAGAATCGGAAGGACAGGAAGAGCAGGCAAAAAAGGGTTTGCAATAACTTTTGTAACAAGGGATGACTATTTCCACTTTGCAAGAGTAAAGAAATTCGCTAAAGCCAGGATATCGAAAGAGAAGATACCTCAGGTTGAGGATATAATGCAAAAACAGCTCGAAAACTTGGTAAAAGATATAACAAGCATACCACATGTTTCTAATGAGTTGTATCGCAATGTTGCTAAGGAACTCATAGAAAAGATGGGGCCAACGGAGGCAGTGCAAGTTCTTATACATGCATTGTTGAAAGAAAGAATAGATGTGAACAGATATGGTGAATTGGTTCAAAGAGATTTCTCAAAGGAGTCATCGCACAATAATAGAAATGATTCTGTAAGGCTTTTTGTGGGAATGGGAACTGCGAAAGGTATCGACAAGAAGAAACTAATAGAATACATTTCAGAGAAGACAGGAATAGAACAAAGAAACATTCAGAATGTGAGAGTGTACGAAAACTTCTCCTTCATCGATGTAAATGAGTTCGATGCCCAGATCATACTCAAGTTGTTAAATCCGAGAGACCGACGAGGTAGAAAAGGTAAGCCACTTGTAGAACGCGCAAGAGAAAAGAAATCGGAAAGAACTCAAAAAGCGAATGTATAAGTATATAGTAATTATATAGGTTTAAAGCAAAGATAGAGAATAACAAAAAGGCTTGCATCTAAGCAAGCCTTTTTGTTTGACAAATCTAGCCCATTCGTTTATCTAAGAATATCAAGGAGAGGTAGTGAACTACCCCCACCTATAGAGGTGGATGGCTTCGTGGTCAATACTCCTATCGGAGCAAGTTTCCCCACGCTCAAAGGGCTGTTCCTTCCCCAGAAAACAAATCATACAGCTAATTTTACCAAGTTCTTTGCTGCATTTATATCTCTGTC
>DPIB01000149.1 GCA_003522805.1 Fervidobacterium sp.
TCCTTTCATAGGTCTCATTATATCCTATGTAAATTCTGCGAGTTTGGTGGAATATCCCCCCGGGATTTTTTGCAAAATTCATATCCGATGATCTCAGAAAACACAGAAGCTATGTAAGAGTTATTAATTCTCACACAACTTCTGTGTTTTCTGAGATTTACGGTTAGAAAGTGCCTTTTTTCAGCATGAACTGAAGGGCTCTGGTCGTAATCACGTTTGTCTTCTCGTAAGACAGGATCATTACGATACCAATCAGGTTTCCAGCGACGATTACCAGCGTGTCTTTGCTGATTCCTTGAGGTTTTTCACATTCTTTCAAGGAATGGAGCTTGACGAGCTGATCAACCATCGATGCATACTCATCGGCATCAGATGTGAATCCTTTCATATCACTGAGGACGTCAGTGATTGCAGAATCCAAGCCTGATGGGTTCTTTTGCTTTTTAAACAGCATTCTTTTCCTTTCGTAGAGGTCTCATTATAAGCTAAGATTAGCCTGCGAATTTATGAAACTTCTTTGAAATGGAAAATAACCTGATCTTGATCTTGAAAAGTTTCAGGATCTTTGTTAATAACTAATTGAAATGACTTTCCGCCTTCTTCGGTTTCAGTAATTTCGATGACTCCGTCAAAACTGCTGTTACTTTTACTAAAATATAAGATTGCAGTATACAAAGACATAAGAATAGCAGCAATAAGAGCTTCATCATAAACAATATAAGAAGCCCATAAACTAATTGTAGCTACTGATGGCGCAAAATTCATAAAAAGTGTCTTAACTTGTTTCACCTAAAACCCTTTCTTAAGTTGGTGTAATTTCAGGATCATCAAACCCAACAGTTCCTGCATCAATAAAAGTAATTCTGCGATCAAACCCAATTGCATCAATACCTGATTCTGATGTTTCGTTACCAAAATATAAAGAAGAACCAGATTCCGAAATATCTGAATAATGAATTATACCAGGAGAAATAGATTCGCCCTCTTCGTTATCGGTTCGAACTATCTCATTAATAAACATCGATGTTTCAGAAGCATAGCTCCCAGAAAACGTAATCACATCTCCAAGAAAATAATCTTGCCCGTATTTATATGGACTATACGGTGAAATTTCACTATCAGCCATAGATACAATTTTCCGTCTGTAAATTTCAGTCTCACCAAGAGCACTTAATGCATTGATACTATTTACACCTAAATAGTAATAAGGATTAAATACTGCCCATGGGTTTACTTTTCCAGAAATTTCTACTCCTGGTTCTTCACCAATATCAGGTTCTTTAATAGCTGTCCAAAAACTTCCATTAAAGAAAACCTCATCACTCTCGTAGTATTTGGTGTTAGAGTTCCAAGTACTTGGGCTTGTGATCGATTCAGGAGGAAAAGCATTGAGTTCTTTAGAATTTAATACTACAGCATTATTTTTATAATCCTTAATAGACCTAAGGTATTTTGGATTTATTAAATGCCCTGTGGACTCTTGAAATATAACCGGTGTAACAGTATTTTGATGAATTGTTCGATTTATGCCCTTATAAACATCAAAACGAAGATTTGTAGGATCACTTTCTATAAACTCAAGACTCATCTTACCACGAATGTTTCGGTTTGAGCTAACCAGAAAGGAAACACGGGAATACGCCATAGACTCTTGTGTGGGTCTTATAGATCTAACACCAATCGAATACGCCGATTGAATATCTAAAAGTGTAGTACTCACATCACCAGAACTTAAAGACCATTTGTGTTTAAGCGGCTTTTCATCCAAACTATTTAAATCTAAAGATACAACTAAATTAGGAACAACAGCTAAATAATCAAATAATAAAGTTCCTACACCAGAAGGTTTAGTTGGATCTTCTCCTGTGTCATTGACTAAAGCATTCCACAACAAAAGGCAAATCATTTCTTGGGGCGTATATTCTTGTAATGTTTCCCAACTTTCACCATAAACAATGGGTAAAAGAATTCTATTTTCAAGAAAAGAATCTAGTGATCTACCAGATATAGTAATCTGAGGCGTTCCATCTGAGTTATTAGGCTCGATGCTATGAGTTTCAACCATCATGACTTCGGTTGTGTCACGTAATGACACTAAAGAACCTAAAGGAAAAGTCTCAATTGTTTTTTGGATATTAGATGATGTTAGTTGAAACTCACCAGACGTATTAAATCGTTCTGTCCAAATCAATGAACTATAATCTTCAAATAGCATTGTTGGATAATATGTTGATTTGTCTAAAGGTAATACATCCATAATTAAATCCCCCAATATTGAGGAATATAGGACAAAGTCCTCCATGCAAACTCGGTGTTTGGAGTTGTAATTACATTCAAACCACCATATAACCATAACCACTCAGATTGCATACTTAAAGAGTAAATAATACTTTCAATCGTATTATCTCTTTGTAATGTTATTGACCGATTTCCAGGACGAGTATCTATGTTTAAAATATCCAATTCAAAGAAATCATGATTAATAACCATCGTATTTCCACGAGAATCAGAAATGGTAAAGTTGGTACACTCAGACTGAAATTCAATTTCTAAAATTAATCCCGCTTCAGCAGTTCCCAAATTTAATACTTCTTGATAAGTATCTGAGATAGTTTCGATAAATATAGTATTTGGAGATTCGAAAGACGCCTTAAGACACGATATTGTTAATTGAACTTCTGGTTCAGCAGTAAAAGGCATTATCTCAAATTTCTTGATATATCCTTGTACTTGCATTAGTTCAACATCATTATTTAAAATAAAAATGTCAAAAGAATCTGATGCTAAAGGCGAAAGCAATCCATACAATTCCGTTCTAAGATCTGAAATTGTAATATCATTTTGGTAGTTTGGGTTTAATCCTATATTAAGAACAATTTCTCTATACTGGGCTTGTCGTCCTTTATAATACCCATCCATATTAGTGGTTTTGGAAATAAATATATTAACTTCAGGGGGTCCTAAACCTTCTGCAGATTTTAAAAGATATGGATCTGTAGCTCTAATATTTGAAATAGGCAAATCAATAGTGTAAAGACCTTTTAGCCTAATAGAAGTAAATTTCATGAAGTAAGAACTCCCTTCGCCAACGCAAGTTGATTCTTCGTTTGTCGATAGAGCTCAACCTCAGACAGAGCCTTAGGTGAGTAATTATTCTGCTCAAACATAACCGTTGTTGGTGTGTTTGTACCATCGGTAGGCATTTGCCCGTTAGCAAAGTAATTTTGATAATCACTAGCAATAGAATCAGCATAATTCGTTGAAGACTCCACAAATAAGCCTGGAATACTCAACATCTTACGCTTTTTCGTCAATTCTTCGTCAAGTTTAGCCTTTTCAATATCTGTCAGATCTAGAACAGG
>DPIB01000194.1 GCA_003522805.1 Fervidobacterium sp.
ATTCCCGCCGCCTCCACCAAATGTGTGTGATTTTCCTATGATTTTGTATCGAAAAAAGGAGCCTCAGGCTCCTTTTTTCACTTACATTGGAATTTCAATTGCTATGCTGTTTTTCAAAATATGTTGTTGCTACTCAATTTTATGCGTTCTATGCATCCTTTTTGGTCCAAGGACCTCTGATTGGTTTGTCTTTTGTCATTTCTTCAAGAGCAAGTAGTCTTTCGTATCTTGCCGTCACATACTGCTGGAGATCATCGATTATCTCTTCCGCATCTGGTCTTGAGAGTAATGGCTTGAATCTTCCTTGTGATTTTATGTAATCTGCAACCGGTTTCGGATCTTTTATTTTCTTCGTTACTTTATAAACTCCTCTTTCAACCTCGTAAAGTGGCCAGTATAGTGTATCAACTGCCAACTTACTTGTTTCTACAGCTTGATCGTCTCCAACTCGCCAGAACCTCACACATGCAGAGTGCGCTACGATGAAAGATGGGCCATCGAATTCAAGAGCCTTTTCTATTTTTTTCATAAAATCGGTTGTGTCAGCCAGGGCAACAGTTGCCACATATATATTTTCGTGAGCTGCCATGATTTCAGCGATGTTTTTCTTCAACTGAACTTTACCTGGTACTTTCTTTCCAACTGGTGCGGTTGTTGTGTCTGAACCCAGAGGTGTCGAACCTGATCTTTGGTTTCCGGTATTCATATAACCTTCGTTGTCATAGACGATATAGATAAATTTGTGGCCTCTTTCAACAGCACCTGAGAGTGACTGAACTCCGATATCATACGTTCCACCATCTCCACCAAATGCAAAAAAGGCAAGTTTCTTATCTGCAGGTATTTCCCCACGTTTCTTTGCTGCCCTAAAAGCTGTCTCAACACCACTAATGGTGGCAGAAACATTTTCAAATGCATTGTGTATGTAAGGGACATTCCATGCTGTGTATGGGAATATTGTTGTGGAAACTTCAAGACATCCAGTCGCCAATCCTACTACTGGTTCATAACCATTTGCTATAGCAGTCATAAGCGCAAGTTTGACTATCGTTGGAGCAGCACAGCCAGGACAAAGCCTGTGTCCTGAAGTTATTCCAGGATTTTTATCATGAAATAATTTGGCAAGTTCAATTGCATTCAACGGCATTTATCACACCTCCTTATTCTCTGAGTCCGAGATATCTTTCTTCATCGACGATAAGATCACCCTTAAACGCATCTTCGAAAGCTTGCTGAATATGAGTTGGTGTTATGTCTCTACCACCAAGGCCATATACATAGCTTCCTATTTGTGGCTTTACGGCAATCTCATAAAGTGCAGATTTTACAGATTGATAAAGCGGGGCTTCTGCACCAAACGAAGCAGACCTGTCAAGCACGACTACAGCCTTTCTCCCATTGAGTAACCTTTGGTATTCTACCTTTGGGAATGGTCGGAAAATCCAAGGCTTTAATAGTCCAACCTTTTTACCTTCTTTTCTCAGTTCGTTTATCGTATGTTTGATAGTTCCCGCCGTAGAACCAAGAGCGATCATTATATATTCCGCATCGTCAAGCATGTACTCGTCGATAAGGTCGTATTTCCTACCTGAAATCTTTGCAAACTCTTCCGCAACTTCTTTGAATACCTTTGGCACGTATTTCATTGCCTCCACTTGCTGACGCTTGTGTTCAAAGTAGTAATCGTACATATCGATTGATCCATAGGTTACTGGATTAGAGGTATCGAGAAGTGGGTACATTTTTATCTGTTTACCGATGAAGTCTTTCACTAATTCATCATCGAGCGTTTCGACAACTTCAACTCCATGTGAGATTATGAATCCATCAAAGTTGACCATGACTGGTAATCTAACATCTTTGTGTTCTGCAATTTTGTAAGCCATCACTGTAAAATCGTATGCTTCCTGAGCATTTTCTGCCCAGAGTTGTATCCAGCCACTGTCCCTTTCTGCCATTGCATCACTGTGATCACAGTGGATATTAAGTGGACCAGATAATGCCCTATTGGCGACTGCCATGACTATTGGAAGCCTTAATGACGCTGCTATGAAGACTATTTCATGCATGAGCGCAAGACCGGCTGAAGCGGTTGCTGTAAATGCTCTTGCACCGGAAGCAGCTGCACCAACAACTGCACTCATCGCTGAGTGCTCACTCTCGACCGGTATCATCTCTGTATCGACTACACCATCTGCAACGTATTTTGCAAAATACTCGACAACTGGAGTCTGTGGCGTAATTGGATAGGCAGCGACAACATCAGGATTTATCTGTTTCATTGCATAGGCTACTGCCTCTGCACCTGTAATTGCTTGTTTTAAAGGCATTTTCGCACCTCCTTACTCTTCGACGAAATCAGTTTCTGGTTTCATGATGATAGCTCTCTTTTCTTCTGCAACTGGCTGCTTTGTTTTAGGATCAATATTCTTTGGACATACATTTGCACATAGTCCGCAACCTTTACAACTATAGTAATCGAATCCTTTCATCTTTGGTTTCCCATCCACAAGTTCTACGACAATAGATTGATCAGGACAATATAGCCAACAAAACATACAACTTATGCAGTTTTCTGGCTGAAAAACTGGCCTAAGCACTCGCCATGTCCCTGTTCGGTACTTCTTTGCGGTACCTGGCTCAAGCACAAGACCGCCGATTGGAAGGTCCTTCCAGCCTTTAAGTTCAGCCATTGCATATCACCTCTTCATACCCTCTGTGAAGGGCCTTTATGTTCTTCTGAACAACTGCTTCTCCAAATTTCTTCAAGAACATGTCCCTTATCTTATCTTCAACGTACTTCAATTCAATTATGCCAGTGACTTTTGCAACTGCACCGAGCATAACTGTGTTTGGTGTTGCTCTTCCAAGTTCCTCTAGCGCTATTTCTGTTGCTTTAACGGTGCATACTTTTCCTTTGAATCCACACTTTTGTCTTACCGATTCGACAGTTTTGACAGTGTTAACTATGAGAATCGTCTTCTCATCCGTCCCTGCGACTATGTCTGGATTTCCAAGAAGTGTATCGTCGATCACTACTACTAGGTCTGGGTTTTCAACGGAGGAATGGAGTAAAATTCGTTCATCCGAAATTCTGTTGAATGCCTTCATCGGTGCACCTGTTCTTTCTGCACCATACTCTGGAAAAGCTTGTACATATTTGCCCATATCAAGTGCAGCTTCTGCCAACATCTGAGAAGCACTCTTTGCACCTTGGCCAGCACGTCCGTGCCATCTGATCTCAAAAAGGTTTGCAGGCACTGTTTTTACCTCCTTTCAAGTTGTGAAGTAACATCCCCTTGTGTAGATATTCACAAGTACTACACTCTGGTATTTTATTTGAATACAACACCCCGGGTTACTCATTAACCCGGGGAGCTTTTCTCTTACTCGGATAGTCAGACTTTTAGACTTTTAAATACATTCTGTAATCTGCGTCAGGAAATATGTCGTCTACATGTTCTAACCTCTGTAACTCCCCTACCTCTATATTACCACTGTTTAGCATATCGTACAAGTCCAAAAATCGTTTCACGTGTGTTTTTGTTCTCTCGACTGCATAATCTACACTCGTGCACGTTGTCATTATGAAAGCCCAGTCACTAGACTGTGCGAGTAATAACTCTCTCACCATTTGGTTGAGTACCCTTACCTTCAAGGGATCTTTCTCTTCAGCATGACGTTTTGCCATGTCCGTCATGCGTTCTATCATTTCATGTAGGTGGAGGTAAATCCAATCGTTCGAACCATTTAACCATACTTCGTTGTAGCCGTTTGCTCCCCAGCTTGATGCGGCAGGTGTGAGTATCTGAACTTTTTCTATCCAGTCGACCACATCACATGCTCTAACTACACGCAGTTTTTGACTCTTTGATGCCTCCTTCATGAAGTATTCTAAGAAGATAGGACCTTCGTACCACCAATGGCCAAATAATTCGGCATCAAATGGTGCAACAATGATCGGTTCGAGACCATCAAAAAGATTCAGTAGGTAATCGACTTGTGCTTCTTTCTTCGCAACGAAATCTTTTGCATGGGCCCATGCTACATTCTTTGCGTCATCTATATCGTAAAAATCCTTTCCTTCAAGCGGTATCTCTTTAGATGTAATCTTATGGTATTTGATTCCTGTATTCGTCCTAACACCACTTGGATCTATGTATGGCCTGATATAGTCATGTTCTCTATCAAAACCTATGTCTCTGTAAAACTCTCTGTATCTCGAATCACCTGGATAACCTATTTGTGCGCTCCATACTTGTTCTGAGCTCTCTGGATCTCTTGCAAACGTAAAGACGTTATTTGGGGTTATAACAGGTCTATAGACACCGTATTTTGGCCTTTCATCTGCATACCATAAACCATGAGAATCTATGAAAAAGTATTCTATTCCATATTCCGCAAGGTACTTGTCGAGTCCCGGAAAATATGCGCATTCAGCCAGCCAAATTCCTCTCGGTTTTATCCCCATATGTCTTTCATATGTCCTGACACCTTGCTCTATCTGAGCTCTTATAGCCTGAGGGTACTGTGCCATAAAAGGTAGGTAACCGTGGGTGGCATTGCAAGTAATTATATCGACATATCCCCTTGCCATATACTCCTTAAAACCGTTGAGGATATTTCTCTGGTACACATCTCTGAAAAGATATAGTGTTTCTTCAAAATCTTGCAGATAGTATTTTGCCATTTTGTTCTTGAGCGGAGACTCTTTTTCGGTTCTCTGTACTTCTTTTCTGGAGAGTTCTATGAGCTTCTCAAGTCTCTTCTCGTATTTGTATTGAAGATCAGTATTCGCAAGCATTTCCATCAATGGCGGTGTGATGGACATAGTGAGTTTTACAGGGATTCTATCCTTCTCAAGATTTCTAAACATCTTCAAAATCGGTATGTAAGTCTCAGTAATTGCTTCAAATAACCACTGCTCTTCCAAGAAGAACGTGTATTCTGGGTGATGCACATATGGAAGGTGTGCATGTAGAACGAGCATTACCTGTCCGCGTGGCATATTTACATCCCCTTCCCACTAAATCTTGCAAAGCCGATGCTCCCAGCACTCGAAATCCGAAAAAGATGCTCCAAACCTTGAACTGAACCAGCAACCCTTTCTATAACAGGTGTGAGCATACCTGAAGCAGGCATAACGATCCTTCTGTGTTTTCTCAAATCTAGCCATCTCTCGCGCGTTGATTGACTTGGTGAGCTAAAAGGCATCATACACAGGTTGGATCTCAATAGAATTGTGTATCTACCTTGGAAATCGTAATACCCAATCTCTCCAAGATAATGAGCACCTGGCATAGGGACATTCAAATAGTAATTCCTAACGTTTAGTGGATCTACGTTTATTTCAAAGGTTCTGTGAGCGTTAGTACCGTCAAATTCAATATAAGTAACGTCGTAAACGCGCAGAACAACTCTGTTGATCTCACTAGATTTCAGCAAACTTGCATTTGGTTCTGATAGATCCCAGTAGAAATACATCCACTGTGGGTTTATCGGCATAGCGACAAGTTTATCTTTTTTGTAGGTGTTTGGGATCGAGATATTTTCTTTTGGTGTCTCTTTAGATTGAACTGAAGAGATTTGCATGTGCGATGTTGTAGAAGTCGCCATAGAACCTTCCGGTTCAGACATCCTCATCCTTTCGGCATACCTTTCGATCATCTTTCTAACATCTGTCTTTGTCATCTGCTTCTTTACAGATAATCCAAGCTCTTTTGCCTTTGCCTTGAGCTGTTGAATCGTCAAATCTTGTTCCAACCACTCTTGAAGCTCTCTCCACATATACTCACCCCCAAGTTTAGAACTTCTATTGTCTACTGTTTATTATT
>DPIB01000160.1 GCA_003522805.1 Fervidobacterium sp.
TTGAGTGAGTATATCTTCTCGATATTCAAAGGTACCAAATTACCTATGTTCTCTGCCTTCTTGTAATTGTCCCAATCGGTAACACCTACGATGCGGTTTTCCAAACCCAACGCTTGAAGATACCTTGTGGCGTTTGGTGCAGCACTGACTACCCTTCTCGGTGCTACCGGGATGTTCACAATCCGTCCTGCATCGTCTACCACCGTTATTCCAAAAGACAAAACCGTGAGAACAATCAAAAAGAGCAATGTTACCTTACGAATCCTGCCACTAGACTTCGCCATAAGAGAATCCCCTCCTCTATACAAAAATTTATGGCCATCCCCAGGCATCGTGGTGGATGGCAACCTTCCCATTATGTGACAGGTCTCCCGACTCTCGGATCACCCTACTACCCACACCTTCCCAGCTACGCACAGCCAGTGGCATTTTGTGAGTTTCGTCCCCGATTACGGTGGCGGCCCCGCGCCGGATTTTCACCGGTCTTCCCTTGGTCACACAAGGGGAGGTATTGCTATTTCCTTTTTCAAGTTTATTATACTATGCTCGAATCAATTTGGCAACAGGATTTCTATCGTTAGTTGTTTTTCTTTTCAGGCCTTATGGCAGTTTTTCTCAGTCTATATATATTGTACGAACTGTATACGCCCAAAAGCAACAGTAACATGTCTGAAATCTTTAAACTCATTATCTCTTCACCTATGATCAAATTAACGAGTGAGAATAGAAAAGATGCAAGAATGTAGCCAGCAGTCATGACGATTAATATACTTCCAACGTATATGTGAGCTATTCTGTAAGAATACGATGGTTTGCCAAGTTCTCTAAAACCCAAGAGAAATACTGTTGAGAATATGAAAATTATGATGCCGAAGATTACATCATCTTCGAATAGGTATCCAATTCCAATTGTTATCGATGTAATTAACATTATCCAAAGTGTTATTGTGACAGATTTCATAAAATCATCCTCCCTACTACGGCCACGCAAAGTGCGAGCACATACGAGATGAAGAGACTGTAAACAACCGAGATTATTGGATATTTCAAACTGTTGGTTTCGCTCTTAATTGCAGCAAGCGTTGCAAAGCAGGGTATATATCCAAGTATGAAAACCATCAACGTTGCAGCGATGACTGGATCAATTACTATGTTCTCGATACCTCCGTAGAACTGTGCAAATGAAGAGACGATGATCTCCTTTGCTGCACCACCGAAGAGAAGTGCGGAGACCGTCTGCCACTGAAAACCGAGCGGGGCGAAGATGAATTGCAATCCCTTACCGATCATAGCAGCAAAACTGTTCTCTATGTTTGTTGGATCAGGAAAATAGCTTAATCCCCAAACAATAATACTTGCCACAAGGATTATAGTACCTGCTTTTTGCAAGAAGTGCTTCCCTCTGTTCCACATGTACGTTGCTACATTACTTAAACTTGGAAATCTGTACCTTGGAAGTTCCATTACAAGCGGAATCGATTCGCCTTTCATGACGACCTTGTTTATGATTCTAGCTGATAGTGCAGTTAAGGCGATACTCAGAAGATACATGACAAAGAAGGCCTCTGCCTTGTGATTTGGGAATGCAATGCCTATGATCATGAGGTAGACAGGTATCCTCGCACTACAGCTTACAAACGGCGAAACCAAAATTGTTGTTACTCGCTCACGCTCATCGGATAGTCCGCGTGCTGCCATGACACTACTGACGTTACAACCAAACCCAAGAAGCAACGTCATGAAAGAACGACCGGTGAGTTTCAAACTGCACATTGCCTTGTCCATCAAAAAAGCGATCCGTGGAAGATACCCACTTTCCTCCATGATTCCAAGTGCGAAAAAGAGTGCAAATATACTTGGAATGAACGAAATGACGCTTCCCACACCGTTTATGATCCCCTGAGAGATAAGTGATGTTAGCATTGTGCTACTACCGATCACATCTGTAAGCTTTTGAAAACCGGCTTCTATCAGACCAACGAGCGGTTCTGATGCTTTAAACGTGAAATTGAATGCAAGATACATGAGTGCGAAGAATATTGGAATTCCTATGTACTTATGGGTAAAAACGTGATCTATTGCCTCCATAGAAGTGAGCACATTTTCATTCTTTCTCATCGCACTGTTCAAGACGTTCAATGCATAATCATATCTCGTTTTGGCTATCTTTACAGCTAAGTTCGACGCACTGCCATCGAGTATGCTAGACACATCTACGTCCTTCTTCAAAAGCTCTCTGGCAAATTTATCCCCTTCTATAAGTTTGAGTGCCAAGAATCTCTTATTGTAAATGTCATCAAAACAATTTTCGAGTTCAGATACCTTACTTTCTATTTCAGGACCATAGTCGAGTAGCTTTGCTCTATTTGTCTTCTTGAACGTTGCGAGTATCGTTTCGAACAGTTGCTCTATACCTTCTCCTGTATGAGCCGATGTAAGCACGACTGGTACGCGAAGATGTGTTTCTAGGGAGGATTTGTCAATTTTTATTCCGTTCTTTTTAGCCTCGTCGATTACATTAAAAACAGCGATAACATTGAGATTGAGTTCCAGCGTCTCCAAGAGTAGATAAATTCCTTGCTCGGGACTCAAACTATCGATTATTACGACGGTTACATTCGGTGGGGTATACAGTAGAAAGTCGCGGGCAACTTTCTCATCAATTGATGTTGTGGATAACGTATATATACCAGGCAAATCTATAAAGTGTAGCGTTTGGTCTTTATAAGTAGTTGCACCTTCAATTCTTGTTACGGTGACTCCAGGCCAATTTGCTACATACTGCCTTGCACCGACGAGTCTGTTAAAAAGGCTTGTCTTACCTACATTCGGATTTCCAACAAGTCCAACTGTTATGACCATTATAGCCACCCACCCTTTTACTTTGCGTTGTCTGCTTTGAAAAGTGCTTTCATCGGTAGGACATGAACTTTACTCAGCTTTCCAAACCCAACATCATATATTCCTTTATCCGTCTGTACCCTTCTATCGCCAAGTAGTCTTATAACTGCCCCCTCTACTATTCCAATACTTGCTAGGTTCATTCTAGCAATCTTTCCACCTTCAATGTATTCGACTTTGTAGTCACCTGGTCTAACAAAAGTTAATGGTAACGGTGAATCTTCTGAGACCTGTACTTCTATAAGATTGGCTTCTGAATTTCTGAGCGTGATCACTTTACTAAAAACTCGATACATCCTTGGATCTCCCATCGGAGCGTTTTTCAACACTTCTATCTTGATACCCGGTAATATACCAATACCTCTTAGTCGTGGAGTTATATCAGACTCTTCTATGTGCAAAACTTCAACTTGCACTCCGGTAGGTGCTTCAGATAATTTCAAGTGTCATCATCTCCTAAAAAAGTTTTTTTAACCCATATTGCTATTGAGACTCAGTCTCCATTACACAATGATTATACACTCTGATTGAAAAAAGTCAACTGCATATGTGAATTTATTAACAATTATGATGATAAAATATTTCCGATTTTCACTTGACAAGTGCGATTTGTAGTAATAGAGTATTGATATATTAAGAAATTGTCACTTTGAGTGATATTACTCACAAAATTGTAAGTATGCTGACTTTTCATAAGGGGGGGAAGTGCATATGGACAAAGAACAACTCTTTGCTTTTTTGAAGGAGAACAAAATTAAGTTCATAAGGCTCCAATTCACTGATATCAACGGAACTATGAAGAATATCGAGATACCTGCTGATGAGGTGGACAATCTATTAGAAAATGGTGTGATGTTCGATGGTTCTTCTGTAGAAGGCTTCGCAAGGCAACATGAATCTGATATGTACTTAAAACCAGATTTACGTACTTTGGCTATGCTTCCGTGGACATTTGATGGTTATAGGAGTGCAAGAATCATCTGCGATGTGTATGAAGATTACAATACGCCGTTCACAGGAGATCCAAGGTATGTGATGAAATCTGTCCAAGAAAGGGCAAGGACTTTAGGATTTACACCATATGCAGGTCCCGAAGTTGAGTTTTTCATATTACCAAAGAAGGATGGAAGGCCTGCCTTTGAATTTCTAGATAATGGTAGTTATTTTGATCTATTACCTGTTGATATTGCAGAGCGCATGAGAACGGAAGTCTCCGTACATCTTGAGGAGATGGGAGTAGACGTTGAGACTACTCACCACGAAGTCGCACCGTCTCAGCATGAAGTAGATTTTCGATATGCAGATCCTGTTACGTCCGCAGATAATGTACAGACTGTAAAGCTGGTTATAAAGACGTTGGCAATCAGGAATAATCTTTATGCTACGTTCATGCCAAAACCATTTTTCGGTATCAACGGAAGTGGTATGCACGTCCATATGAGCCTCTTCACATTCGATGGGAAAAATGCGTTCCATGATCCAGATGCACCAGATGGTATATCTCAGGTCATGAAGTGGTTTATCGGTGGATTGATTGCTCACGCAAGGGAGTTCACAGCGATAACAAATCCAACAGTAAATAGTTATAAGAGGCTTGTACCAGGTTATGAAGCACCGGTGAACATCGCTTGGAGTAAGGGGAATAGAACAGCACTTATAAGGGTACCAAAGGCAAGGGCAAACTCAACAAGGCTTGAGTATAGAGCACCTGACCCGTCCTGTAATCCTTATCTTGCGTTTGCCGTTATGCTTGCAGCAGGACTTGATGGAATAGAGAAGAAGATAGAACCACCTATGCCTGTTGGTGAGAATATATATCGCATGAGCGAGAGCGAAAAGCAACAAAGAGGCATCAAAAAGTTGCCTGCCAATTTGAAAGAGGCGCTTGCAGAGGCTGAGAAAAGTGAGCTTGTGAGGAGCGTACTCAGAGAGCAAATAATGGAGAAGTTCATGATGCTTAAGGAACGCGAGTGGTGGGAACATATTACCAACGTTACAGAATGGGAGAGAAGAAAGTATGAAAACATATGAAAATTACCAAAATTTGCATTTCTTGCCGACAAATTTCGATGAGTTGAAAAGCGCAAGTATAAATCAGCTGGATATAATATTTGTGACGGGTGATGCGTACGTTGACCACCCATCTTTTGGTGTTGCATTGCTTGGAAGATTACTTGAGTCCAAAGGATATAAAGTAGGGATAATTGCACAACCTATGAACGTTGAAGATGTCAAAAGACTAGGGCGGCCAAAGTTATTCTTTGGTGTAACTTCCGGTAACGTTGACTCGATGGTGGCCAATTATACCGCATCGAGGAAGAAAAGAAGGTCAGATGATTATACACCAGGTGGGTTAAACAACAAAAGGCCTGATAGGGCAGTAATTCAATATGCAAATTTGGTTAGACAAGCTTTCAAGGATGTTATTGTGGTTATAGGTGGAATAGAGGCAAGTCTAAGAAGGTTTGCCCATTACGATTGGTGGAGTGATAAGGTACGTAAATCTGTACTACTCGATTCAAAGGCAAACATACTTGTCTATGGTATGGGTGAGATGGCAACTGTAGATATTGCCAAGCAATTGGAAAATGGTCAACCACTTGATGGAATAAGGGGAACGGTTGTCTGGAAAAGTAATTTGAATGGACTTGAGAATGGTTCAAATAGGATTTTGCATCTTCCATCTTACGAAGAGGTATGCGCAGATGTAAATGCATATGGAAGGATGTTCAAAGATGTTTCTCTGATGACTGATCCATTCAAAGAAATCACTATCATTCAAAAGCAAGATACAAGGTATGTCGTTCAATATCCTCCTGCATTCCCACTGAGTCAAAACGAACTTGATGAATTGTACCTGCTTCCTTACACCAGAAGGGTCCACCCGTTCTATGAAGCACAAGGTAGTGTAAAGGCCATTGAAACGGTCAGATTCTCGATAACA
>DPIB01000143.1 GCA_003522805.1 Fervidobacterium sp.
GATGATGAGTTCTCTCTTCAAATCAAATGTGCTTTCATTCAAAGGCTTCAAATTCTTGATCGATGAAGCAGATTTCTTCATTGATATCGTAAACAAAGTGTACGGTTTCGAGGCTGCAAAGACAGATTCAAATGGCTGGACTGACAACAGCAAGACTAGTCTGTACGAATACATGAAGATGGCCTCAGAAGATGAGGATATAAGCATAAAAACTGGGTTGGATGAAACAATCAATCCTCCCGAGATGGGAAATGGTACTACAATGACCGAGCTGAAATTCGGCGCTGTAGATATACTTAAATCCCCAAAGTACATAGATTTAGTAAAAGAACTGGATAAAGACTTACCAAATGGTAACCTAGCAATAAGTACCAAACTGCAGATACGTCCAACTCAAGAGAGTCCTGAGACTACTCCAACAGATGTGTCGCTTTCGATAAGTTTGAACTTCAATGAACTGCGAAATGAACCATTCGATTTGCTGAACAACAACATAGGCATCAAAACGAAAATGATAGGTGAATTGATAAACATGGATCCTCCAATATGGGAGGTCTTGGCTGAAGGAGAGATGGCACCAGAAGATGCTTCGGAAATACTTGGTATCGTTTTGTCCAACCTGACTTTCTACGACAGTGCTACCAAAACACTCACTGTGACGATAGACAATGGGCTAACCATCAAAGTCAGTATAACCGTTCCAGAGGGATGAAATCACTTCAACTAATGACAAATCATCTCGAATCTTGCTTATATGTGATATTTGCAAGCCCCTCGTTTTCGAGGGGCTTGTGTCTTTGATTTATCCTTTTCTGTCAATCCGAAAATGATGGTAAAATGAAGATATCTATTGGAGGTGAGAAAATGGACATTCGAGATGTGATCAAGCAGAGAAGAACAATCAGAAAATTCAGGCAAGACCCTATCGACGACAACATTTTGAGAGATTTGGTCGATTGCGCAAGGCTTGCTCCAAGTGGTTCAAACAGGCAACCACTTGAATTTATAGTGGTAAAGGATAAAGAAATGTGCGCAAAGGTCTTTGAGAACACGGGATGGGCTGATTACATAGCACCAAGGGGAACGCCAAAGGAAGGTGAAAGACCAACGGCGTACATAGTGATATTGATAAACAAAGAAAGGTCTTCAAAATGGGTCGATATTGACGTAGGTACTGCATTCGAAAACATTCTATTAGCTGCTTGGGGGCTCGGAATAGGGGGATGTGTTATAGGGTCTGTCAATAAGGAGAATCTTAGAACAATTCTGAACGTTCCAGCGGAATATGATATCGCTTTGGCAGTTGCATTGGGTTACAAAGTGCACGAATCTTACGTTGAAGATAACGATGATACAGTAAAATATTCGATGGATGAACAAGGTAATTTTCACGTTCCAAAAAGGCCTCTCAAAAAGGTGATACATTTCGATAAATTCTGACTTATATGATTTAAATCGTCTTTACAAATGTCACAAAATAACTCTTAACTAATTGGTCACGTTAATCGCGCTCTGTACAGTAAGGGGCGTGGTTTTTTTGTTTTAATTAGTTAAATTTTTGAACTATTTGTTTTTTTAACTGTCTAATTGTATAGAGCGTGCACAGAGAAAATGCGATTAGCTCGAGAGGGGTGAGTGAGTTGGAATTGGATGTTGGGCGTGATGGCATGCGAGATATTTTGAGGAAAGTGGTTGGAATAGTATCTGGATTAGTGAAGTTCATACCTGAAGTTGTAGAGATAGAGAAGATGAGTACAACTGAATTGTACGTTTTTCTATTCGTCGGCAGTGAAGGAAGGACGATGAATAGCATCCTTTCGAAAGAGCTTGGCATCTCGAGGCCGAGTGTAAGTATCGCAACGAAATCACTTTTGAAAAAGGGATTAATAGAGACGCATCATGATGAAGATGATAGACGATTTATTTACATCAGTCTCTCTCAGTCGGGTAAAACTACGTTCGATAAGTTCTTGGACGCCTTTGGGAAGATTGTTGCAAATGTGCTCTCAAAACTCTCTGAAAGTGAGGCTGCAAAGCTCAATGAGAGTTTTGAGATGCTCGTAAAGTTCGTTAAGTCACTCAGTTCAATTGATGAATAACAAACTAGTGTGAGGAGATGATAGTTTATGAGTACTGTACTTGTTACAGGTGCAACTGGTCATTTAGGCAACGTGCTTGTTAGAGAGTTGGTCAACTGTGGACAACGTATTCGGGTGCTTGTCCATCCAAGAGATAACTTACATGCTCTTCAGATGCTACCAATAGAGGTTGTTTACGGTGATGTGCGTGATGATTTTTCAGACGCACTCTTTGGTGTCGAAACGATATTTCACCTTGCTTCCATCATTTCGATAACGCCTTCCCGTAGAAAACAACTCTATTCAGTGAACGTTGGTGGCACGCAGAATGTGATATCACTTGCTAAAATGTACAAAATTCCTTTGATTTACGTTAGTAGTGTCCACGCCTTCAGTGAGATGGGGCCGGGTTCGATCATCACGGAAGAAACGCCTATCGATGAGAGTAGAACGATAGGAGATTACGCAAAGTCAAAGGCAATGGCTACAAAGTTGGTTTTCAGTGCATTCAAGGAGGGACTAGATGGCTTTATTATCTTTCCAACAGGCATATTTGGACCATACGATTTCAAGAATTCTTACTTTTCGAACGTGATGAGAAAGTATCATGAAGGGAAATTAAAGATAACGGTCAAAGGCAAGTTCGATTTTGTCGATGTGAGGGACCTTGTACATGCCATGGTTGAATTGTACAAACAGTTCATCAGTGATCAACGAAATCAGATTGTGAATGGTGAGGGATTCATAATATCAGGTAACGATATCTATTTTGAGGAACTGCCAAGACTCTGTGGATTATCAAATTACAGAATACTTGGTGATTCTCTTGCAGATTTTGTAAGTTATCTGTCTTTGTTTGGTACGTATCTTTCCATTCCCAGTGAGTTTGTTCCTTATGCACTTCACACAATCAGATTGGACTGCAAATTTTCACATGATAAAGTAAGTAAAATCACTAATTATGCGCCTAGAGAAGTTGAAGAAAGCGTAAATGATTTTTTCAATTGGTTAAACGGATAAACAAAAAACAAAGATGTGTGCTATAATATTGATTGAAGCTTTAGGGAGGTGGATTTTTTGGCACGATTAAGAGTTTACGAACTTGCGAAACAGTTAGATATGGATACGAAAGAATTGCTCCACGAATTGGAGGAGCTTGGTATTGAAGTAAAAAGTCACATGAGTTACATAGACGAAGAAACAGTTAATATTCTCCTCGATATATATAAGCAAACGCTTGAAGAAGAAGAGGAGGTTTTGATTGCAAAATCGAAGGAGACGGTTAAGGAGAAAGCAGAAGTTAAGAAGCCTCCCATCCACATCACTGAGCAAGATTTAAGACTTGATAAATTAGCTGAGAAGATTAAGATACCACAAAATAGAATTATCCAAGATTTCTTCATGAAAGGTGAGGTTCTTAGACCAGG
>DPIB01000085.1 GCA_003522805.1 Fervidobacterium sp.
ACAACAAAAGATTGCCGACATACTTTCATCAGTAGATGACCAGATTGAAGAATACCAAACTAAAAAAGAAAAACTTGAAATGCTTAAAAAGGGGCTTATGCAGAAATTATTGACAGGAAAGATTAGAGTAAAAGTATAAAAGGGGTGTTAAAATGTCAATTCCGACTTACGAAGAAATAATGTTGCCACTCCTAAGATTTATTGCAGACGGTACTACCTATGATAATAAGACTTGCGAAATTGAATTAGCAAAACAGTTTGGTTTAACAGATGATGAAATAAATCAGAAATTACAAAGTGGGAAAAAGATATTTTATGATAGATTAAATTGGGCTAAGACATATTTAAGAAATGCAGGATTGATAGAAATGCCAGCCAGGGGTAAATTCAAAATTACTCAGAGAGGCATTGATTTATTAAAAGAGAATCCGGAGTATTTAGATACAAAATTTCTATTAAGGTATGACGAGTTAAAAGAGTATATTAAAAGAAGTAAGAAAAAATTTGATGCAGAAGTACCAAATACAGGAGAAAATACAATAGATTCAAAAACTCCTCAAGAAAGAATGGACGAAGCTTATAAAGAAATAAGAGAAGTATTAGCACAGGAATTGCTACAAAAACTATTAGAAGTTCCATTTGATAAGTTTGAAGAGATAGTTTTGGATTTACTTATTAATATGGGTTATGGAGGTTCAAAACAAGAAGCAAAAAAAGTTACTCAAAAGACTGCAGATGAAGGAATAGATGGAATTATAAATGAAGACAGATTAGGTTTGGATAGGATATACGTGCAAGCTAAAAGGTGGAAGGAAACAGCTGTAGGAAGGCCAGAAATACAAAAATTTGTTGGAGCATTAGTTGGGCAAGGAGCTAAAAAGGGTATTTTTATTACTACATCATCCTTTACAAAAGAAGCAATGTCCTATGTAGAAAAGAATAATGATATAAAAGTTGTATTGATTGATGGTATGCAATTGACTGAATATATGATTGATTTTAATGTAGGAGTTTCAATACAACAAAACTATGAAATTAAAAGAATAGATAGTGATTACTTTGAAGAATGACCAGAGCTGGGAGGGGTTAAATGCCCTATTTAGGAAATGAAGAGAGCCTTGTGGAGTTACCTGCCATAAGGTATATAAAAGATAGGTTAGGCTATGAGTTTATAGAAGGAGAAAAGCTATCAGTAATAAATGGAGAAAGGGAATCCCTTTCTGATGTTGTTTTAATAAATAGATTAAAAAAGGCACTTAAAAGATTAAATCCTTGGATGGATGAAAACAGCATAAACAAGGCTGTAAGATACATTACAAATGCCAATATATTAGGCACCTCCCTTCTTGAAATTAATGAAGAAATATATAATTCACTTGTTGAACTAAATTTTGCAGTAGAGCAAGATTTAGATGGGAATGGAAAAAAGAAGTTTCATACAGTCCAATTTATAGACTTTGAAAATGTTGAAAACAACGATTTTTTAGTAACAAGGCAGTTTGAGGTACAAACACTCTCAGGTGGTAAGATAATCCCAGACATAGTAGTATTTATAAATGGAATACCTGTAGTTGTTATTGAATGTAAATCACCATTATTAGAAAAGAGCGGTAATGAAAATATAGGCAAAAAGGAAGCCTATGAGCAGCTGAGAAGATACATGAATGAAAGAGATGCCTCCTTTGGAGAAGGAAACCCAAAGCTTTTTTATACAAACTTCTTTACAATGATTTTAAACAAATACCATGGATATATTGGCACAATAAGTTCAAAATATGACCAATATCTTGAATGGAAGGACCCATATCCATTTGAAAAAAGTGATATTGAAGATGTAGAAAACTTTGGGCAAAACATACTTTTGCAGGGGGTTTTAGAAAAGAATAATCTTCTTGATTTAATGAGAAACTTTGTCCTATTTGAAACAGAATCAGGGACAACAATAAAAAAGGTATCTAGATACCAGCAGTTTAGAGCAGTAAATAAGGCAATAGATAGAATATTAAATGGAAGGGATAAACTCCAGAAGGGCGGAGTTATATGGCATACCCAAGGTTCAGGTAAATCCATAACTATGGTGTTTTTAGCAAGAAAGATTAGAAGAATAGATGAGCTAAAAAATTCAACAATAGTTGTTGTAACAGATAGAATAGATTTAGACAAGCAGATTTACAACACATTTGTAAGGGCACTATCTAAAACAACAACACCAGTTAGAGCAGAAACAATCTCAGAGATGAAAGAACTTCTATCAAGGGCACAACCGCAGATTATTATGACAACTATACAAAAGTTTGAAAATGAAACAGATGAAAGGGAAGTAATTGTAGGTGAAGTAAAAACCACAATGAAGTTTAAAAAGGAATATGAAGTTTTAACCAATAAATCCAATGTAATAGTCCTTGCAGATGAGGCACATAGAAGCCAATATAAAGATACAGCAGCCAATTTAAGAAAAGCACTTCCCAATGCTGTGTTCATAGGTTTTACAGGAACGCCAATAGATAAAGAGGATAAGTCAACACCAAGGACATTTGGTGGATATATTGATAAGTATTCAATTCAGCAGGCTGTAGATGATGGTGCAACTGTAAAAATAGTCTATGAAGGTAGAAAAACTGAACTTCAAATAAAGGGAGACAGCTTAGATGAAATTTTTTGCGAAGCCTTTGAGGATAAAACAGTTGAAGAAAAGGAAGCAATTAAGCAAAAGTATGCAAATAAAAGAGCTATAATCGAGGCAGAGTCAAGAATAGAAGATATAGCAAGGGATATATTATACCACTATAAAGAAAATGTACTTCCTAATGGATTTAAGGCACAAATTGTATGTATTAGTAGAGAAGCCTGTGTTAAATATTATAATGCACTAAATAAATACATGAAGGACATTTTAGGAGAAGGCTATGAGGCAAGGGTTATATTTTCAGGAAGTCTAAATGACCTTCCACACCTAAAGGAGCATTTTACAACCAAACAACAGCAGGATGAGATTATAAAAAGGTTTAAGAAGCCTGTTGAAAAGGATAAACTTTGCTTTATTATTGTAAAGGACATGCTCTTAACAGGTTTTGATGCACCAATTGAACAGGTTATGTATTTAGATAGACCTCTAAAGGAACATAATCTTTTACAAGCAATTGCGAGGGTGAATAGAACAAGTGTAAGGGAAGTCGAAAGGGAAATAGAAGAAGGTATTATAGAAAAAGTAACAATAACAAAGCAGTGCGGTTATGTAGTTGACTATTATGGAATTACAAATTTCTTAGAAGAAGCACTTTCTATATTCGAAAAAGAGGACCTTGGAACGCCTATGTATTCAATGGATGAAATATATAAACAAATGCTGTCGGTAAGAGAAGCAGCAATGACAATGTTTAGTAGAATAGATAAAAATAATCTCGATGAACTTGTAAATGCTCTAAAGATGGAAGATAAGAGGGCAGAGTTTGAAATAGTCTATAAAGAGTTTTCTTCCTATGTAGAGGCACTACTACCTCTTCATGTTGGCAATGACGTACTAAACGATTTAAAATGGCTTTCATATATAAGGGCTGCCTGCAAGGCAAAATATGAACCTGCAAAGAATTTAGATATTTCAGATTGTGGTGAGAAGGTTAGAAAAATAATTGAGGAACATTTAAAATCAAAGGGAGTAGTACAGTGGATAAAACCAATTACATTGTTTGAAGAGGATTTTAAAAATAAGATAGAAACATTAAATTCTGATGAGGCAAAGGCATCCGCTATGGAACACGCAGTAAAACATGTTATTAGTGTTAAAAGGGATGAAAACCCTGTTTATTACACAAGCCTTCTTGAAAAGCTTCAGAAAATATTAGATGAAACAGAAAACAGCTGGATTGAAAGAAAAAAGAAGCTTGAGGAGTTTATTGAGAGGGATGTTAAAAATGGGCTTGAGAGCGAGGCAGAAAAGCTTGGACTTAACAAAAAACAATATGCTCTCTATCAGACAATTAAGAAGATTGTTTTAGATGAGGATGTAGATTTAGTAAAGGAGGAAACGGCTGTTTATATAGCCTCAGATACAGAGGATACCGTTAAGAATATTACAAAGGAAGTCGATGAAATATTAATGGACGCTCCAATCGATTGGACTACTAATCCAACTAAAACAAATGATGTGCAAAGAAGTATAAGAATGCATTTAATAAAGAATTACTATACTAAATTGGGAAAAGATAAAAAGGATAAAATAGATAAACTGACAATAGAACTTCTAAACTTGGCAAAGATACATTATGCCACAAAGGAATAGAGGTACTTTATGAAGCTTGAATTTCAGTATGGAACAAAAAGAATAGAGTTTAATTTAGAGTACAGAAAACGTAAGACAGTTGGGATATCAATTGAGGCACCAGATGTTGTAAATGTTGCAGCACCAGATGGAATGAAGGAAGATGACGTTTTAGAAACTGTAAAAAAGAAGGCAAGTTGGATTATGCAAAAGTTATTTCTGCTAAATAGCGTTGAAACTACACCAGTTAAAAGGGAGTATGTTAATGGCGAATCATTTATGTACTTTGGAAGAAACTACTCCCTTCAAATTATCGTAGATGAAAATGTTAAAAAGCCTGAGGTTAGGCTCTTTAGAGGGAAATTTTGTGTTACGGTAAATAAGAAGGACGATGCTTTAATAAAAAAGACTATGGAAGAATGGTATAGGCGAAAAACCTACGAAAAGGTTGAAGAAAGATTAGAGTACTATCAAAGATTTTTTACTAAAAAACCTAATGCAATAAAGGTTAAGGAACAGAAGAAAAGATGGGCAAGCTGTACATCAAAGGATGAACTTTTATTCAACTGGAGATGTGCAATGGCAAGGGCAGATGCTTTTGACTATATCCTTGTTCATGAAATGTGCCATCTTTATCACAAAAACCACTCTAAAGACTTTTGGAACTTAGTTGCGAAGGTAATGCCAGACTATGAAAAAAGAAGAGAATGGTTAAAAAAGTATGGGGTAAGGATGGATTTATAGGAAATAGAGGGGATTAGAGATCCAAAAGCATACTTTCTACGCAACCTTGATCTGTTAATAATATCATTTTTCATGATTGTGTTCATTTGGCTTTACACAGAAAGGCATTTGAATTTGAATTATCAATACAAGACGAAAATAAAGTATGAAGATTTGTATCAACACCACCGTCCAAACCATCCAAAGACAGTTTTTTCTTCAAAAAACTGATTTTCCAAAAACATCTGTCGCAACCAAGAGCGGGAAACCGGTAACTTCTATGCGATAAATCGCCTCTGGACCGAGTTCTTCGAACGCAATGATCTCCCAATTTGTGACACAATTTGCAAGATATGCAGCACATCCACTCGGTGCTACGAAATAAGGAACTTTGTATTTTACGCAAAGTACTTCCGCTTCTTGTGTTCTCCTGCCCTTCCCTACTGTTGCAACTATGCCTTTGGATATCAAGAATTCCAAGAATTTGTCCATCCTCTTTGAAGTAGTCGGACCTATTACCATGTTACCTTTAGCAAACGTAGGACCTGCATAGAATGCGACTTGCCCATTCAAATCAAGGGGTAATGCCGCACCGCTTTTATCAATTTCAACTAGCCTTTTTTGTGCAATGTCTCTCATGACTAACATCGAACCTGTGTATTCAATTTTCTCTCCAACTTTTGCTTTCCTGAATGTGTTTGTAATGTCTTCTTGCATTATTCAATCACCACGCTTAATGTCCTAGATAAATAACAATCTACTGAAATGGCGAGTGGTAATGTTGCAATGTGAGTTGGATAATTTAGTACGTTTGTTCTTTGGACAGTAGGACCTATACCAAGTCCTTGCACGCCGATCTTCAAATTGGAAAATCGTTCTTGTAATTCATTGGCCATTTGACTATACTCGCCTATCTTTTCGTCGTATCTATGGAGGAGTTCAATTGTTGAAGGGTTGAATAAGGCGAGTTTTGAGAGCAAAATTGCTTTGTCTGATGTTCCACCTATTCCAACACCTACTATAATTGGCGAACAGGCATTAGCTGCATTATTTTCGATGTGATTAACAATGGTTTTGAGTACATTCTCATAACTTTCGGAAGGTTGGAGCATGAAAATGGTGGACAAGTTTTCACTGCCACCGCCCTTTGCAATCATCCATATATCGATTACTGGCTTATCTATTTCGAAGATGTGTATGATAGCAGGTGTGTTGTCCAATGTATTTTTACGTTCAAACAAAGGATCTGATACGATCCCTTTCCTAAACCCACTGCCTGTGTACACTTCTCTTACTGCTCGTTCTAATGTATCTTTTAATGGTGATGTCAAATGTACGTTGTATCCCTTCCAAACAAAGAATTCTACTATACCAGTATCTTGACAAAGTGGCATCTTTGATGTGCGCGCAATATTCATGTTCTCTTTGATTTCTCTTGCAAATGGCCCATCGTAATTCTCAAATAGCTTTTCAACTCTTGGGTCTATGTTTGTGTTTACATCCAAAAGTGCATTGCATACACGTTCGTAGACGATTTTACTGTCGATTGTTTTCATACTTTCACCACCATTTTGTGCCATTTTCTATATTCTTGAATAGTAATTGGCAACGGAGTTATAGGAGTTATATTTGAACCTCGTGTTCAGCAGCTTCCAAAATCGCTTCTTCCGTGGAGATAGTAACGTTCTTTACCCATTTTTTTGATCTAATTCTAAAGTACACAATTATTGCCTTTGCTATTTCATCTGAAAGGGTTAACGCATATACCACGGGCAAACTCTGTTTCCAAACCATAGCGCCGATGAATGCAAGTGGCACGCCGAGTCCCCAAAGTGTGGAAGTTTCAAGAATAAATGCATATTTTGAATCTCCACCCGCACGTAAAATACCAACCACGGCAACGTTATTCAATGCCTTAATTGGAGAGCCAGCAAGCATGATCCACATGCTTAATGTCAGCATGTATTTTGATGAACTTGTCAGATCGAATGTCGGAAGGAGCAAATAGTAAGCTGCAATGGTTACGAAAGCAGTGCCAAGCCCAACTAACGAATTCACTATCATTATTTTCTTTGAAAAGCTAACGGCCTTCTCATAACTCTTTTGTCCAACGAGTTTTCCAACGATGACAGAAGAGGCTGTAGTGATACCAAGTGCGAGTGTCCAGATATAGTTTTCAAAAGATGATAGTACGTTCCTAGCTGCATACGCCTCTGTACCCATCCAACCAAATACGATACCGTACATCGTCATACCCAAAGACCAAGCAATTTCGTTCAGTGCTGCAGGTGTGGCAAATCTTATGAATCTTGAAAACAGGTCTCTTGAAATCCCTCTTAAAGTAAAAGTGTATGGCAGTTTTAAGTAATATGCACGTGTTATTTGATAGAACGGTATAACATACCTAGAAATTGTTATCGCTATTGCAACGCCGGTAATTCCAAGTTTTGGAAGTCCAATCTTCCCATTCAAAAGTCCATAGGCTAGCAAGAGTTGAACGGCAGTTCCAACTAGGTACGATTCCATCGGAATGTTGGCCTTTTCTATACCTCTTAAGAATGTGCGAAATGCAATTTCCAAAGCAATGCCAAAGTAAGAAAATGATATGATTCGAAGATAAAGGATACTATCGTTGAACAGAGAAGAGTCCTTTGAGAAAATGCGCACGAATGTCTCTGGAAAAACGAAGGTGAATACAAAGAAGACAGTAGCCATGATCATAGAGGAAACAATCATCAACGTAAAAACCCGTTTTATGTTGTCTTCATCCCTCTTACCCCAGTATTGTGATACGAATATTGCTCCACCTGTGTTTATACCAAACAAGAAGAGATTCACAAGAAAGGATGCTTGATTTGATATAGCATTTATAGCAATTTCTCTCTCGCCTACTTGTGAGAGCAATAGCGTGAGTATGAAAATCCCTGTGTTAGCAAGAATGTTCTCTACCGAAACAGGAATTGCAATTTTCAGAATATCTTTTACCAAAATGACACCTCAGCATCTCTGTGCTTGTTGCAATTACTAATAGAACTAAAAGGCTATTCAATTCTACCACAAGCGGTGTATAATTCAATTAGTGGAGGTGTTGTCTATGGGTAAGTACAATAAGTACAATTTGAAAAACTATAAATGGGCAATGGTAACGGGAGCCTCTTCTGGAATTGGCAAGCAATTTGCTATTCAGTTGGCAAAAAAGGGGTTGAATACTGTCCTCATTGGAAGAAATACCGAGGCACTGACCGAGGTTGCCGATAGCATTCACAAAAATTCCAATTCCAGTGTTGTTATAATTGGTGGGGACCTGGTTAGTGATATAGATATGATCATAGATAACACACGAAAATTCAATGTAAATTTGCTAATCAACTGTGCAGGTAGAGGACTATATGGTGATTTTGTGGACTATGAGTGTGATGACTACGAAAAGATGATAAGGTTAAACATCGAGGTGCTTACCAAACTGTCTTATCATTACACAAAACAAATGATCCAAACCCAGGAAGGTGGAATAATTAACATAGCCTCTGTAGCAGGTTTTTTACCAATGCCACATTTTTCTGTTTATGCTGCTACAAAAGCATATGTCTATAATTTCTCATTGGCGTTGTGGGCGGAACTGAAGCCTTCGAATATTCACGTTTTATGTGTTGCTCCTGGAAAAACGCAAACACAATTCTTTGAAAGGGCAAAGATGGATCCAGGACGAAAACTTATGTCGCCAGAAAAAGTTGTAGCAGGGGCACTAAAGGCATATGAGAAAGGTAGTCCACTTTATATACCTGGTTTCGGGAATAAACTCGTTTACCAGGTTGTGAGACGATTGTTCACTGATAAGTTCATTACAAACATATTAGAAGAGTATTTCTAAGGTTTATGTCGTTGATTAGGAGGGGTTTATGACTATTTCAAATAGGGATATAAAGACAATATATATCTGTCCCAAAAAAGGGAAACTAGATATAGAATCCTCTAATGAAAATGGTACAAAGAAAGAATTCTCAACAGATGCTTTTGGATGTGAACTTGTCATCGAACCAAGTGAAGTTCTGTCAACCTATCCGATGGTTGTGAAGATTCACAAAACGGGGAAAAAGCTCGCTGAATATGACATGCTTGAAGGCGCTTTTGTTGGTTACGTTCTTGAATCTGCTGGATACGAAATTGGTGATATACTATTTGAAAGCTCATACTACAGTATATCTCTAAATTGGCGAGGATATGTAACAAAAATGCTGTCGTTCTTATCAGCATTCTGTGAGAGCTGTGCGAATGGAGAATTCAGCATCATGAAGAATTACCTTTGCCGAACTTGCAAGTATTCAGCAGATTGTTTTAGAGAGACTCTACAGGGGGATAATATAACATTTGTTCGAGGTATTAAAGGAAAGACATTTCAAAGACTACATGAACTTGGGGTAGATTCGCTATGCGATATTGTATCGATGCACGATGTCTTGGAAAAGGAGTTTGGAAAAGGAAAGGCTGATAAGATCTTCTATCAGGCAAAGAGCATACTTGAAAACAGGTGTATACCATTCAGACCACTACCGAAATTGAATGATGGTATCTATCTGGATATAGAGAGTTATACACCCATCGATTTTGATTATCTGTTCGGTCTACTTGATGACAATACCTACGTACCTTTTCTTGCCCGAAATTTAGTGGAAGAAAAAGAGACGTTTAAGTCCACTATTGCTTATCTGATGAGCACCAATAAGCCCATATATCATTATCATTCTTACGAACTTGTGCGTTTCAGAAAGTTGTCAAAGAAATATAATATAAACCTTCCGAATAATTTGTTCGGAAGGTTTACAGATGTATATAAAATATACAGTGAGTATGTTGCACTGCCTCTACCTTCTTATTCTCTGAAGGCAATAGCAAGATATTTTGGCTTTAACTGGAGAACAAATCTAAATGGCCTTGTTGTTATAGATTCTTACAAAGACTACATCGGTACAAATGATGAAAATGTCTTATCAGAGATACTTCGATACAACGAAGATGATGTTCGCGCAACTGCATTCTTAGTTGAAAGGATAAATCAAATGAGAGAAATGATGAGTGTCAAAGATTCTTTCGTATGAGTCAGGCCATTATATATCAGTATCTTCCAATGTTGTTGGTGTGTTTACTATTCTTAGTTGCTATTCTCTATGTTGAAGTAACTTAACGATCTCATCTGGAGATTCGATGATTGAGCTGTGGCCAACATCTTTAATCATTACAAGTTTCCCATTTGGAAATGCCTCCGCTGTTCTTTTCATTTCTTCGGAAGATATAAGCACATCTTTATCACCATAGACTATGTCGACAGGTATCTTCAATTCTTTAACTTTCTCTGTGTAATCGTAGCTTGACAAGGCAACTGCGTTACCGACAAATGCCTTTGGTGCTATTCGTAGTGCATCTGATGTTATAACATCGAAAAATTTTTCATTTGTATAAGTAGGTGCATTGAACATCAATGCAGATTTGATGATCTGTGGATTGTATCTATACATGTTGAGTAACTTATGTGATTCTTCCGCCAAATCCATTCCATCAACTGGAGCACTGTCGATAAGTATGAGTCTCCTTACTTTGTCTGGATTCCTTATTGCATAAGCCATTGCAACTGCACCACCTAAGGAATGGCCTATCAGTATGAAATCTTTTAATCCCATAGCCTTTACGTATTCCTCGACGCCTTGAGCATATTTATCGATCTCTACATCACCAGGCATCTCTGACGAATAACCAAAATTTGGCAAATCAGGGCAATATGCAGTATATCCTGCAGGTAGTTTTTTCAAGAATGGCTCAAAAAAGCGTGCAGAAGCAAAATTACCGTGGATAAGGAGTATAGGTATCTCTCCACTTCCACGCTTTATGTAATGCATTTTACCAAAACTTGTCTCAACAAAATCACCGTACGGCTTTCTACCGCGCTTGAAAAATGCAACGATTCTGTTGAGATAATTTATTCTGAATTTGTAGAGATAATAACTTATTCCGAGTGGCATGAACATAACTACAAAAATTAGAATGATACCAAATACTATTGACATGGAGACGTGCGTGCGGCTGAATAGAAATGGCATTGCAACATATATCAGTGAACCATACAATGGTCCATCAACTGACGCCATACCACCAATAACAGAAATCGCTAACAAGTCAAGCGATTTTGAAAGTCCAAAATCACTTGGTGCAATGTAGCCTATAACGTGTGCATAAAGGGCACCAGCAATACCGGCCATCATTGAGCCGATGGCGAATGCCAAAACTTTATACTTTGCTGTGTTTATACCTACTACAGATGCAGCTATTTCGTTTTCTCTAATAGCCATCCATGCCCTTCCAGTCTTTGCGTGCATCATCCTATTCATGAAGACATAACAGATAAATGCAAATGCCAGTACCAGTAAGTATTTCTCAACATCTGAATTCCACACATGCTCAAATGGTATGCTTCTTATACCTGCATGACCACCTGTAACACTTTCCAATGAACTCATCAATTGCTCTATTGCTACAACAAATCCCATCGTCGCAATGGCAAGGTAGAATCCTGAAAGCCGCAATGCGGGAAATCCTATCAATAAACCAAACAGAAATGCAACCACTCCACCAGCCAATATACTAAATACAATGGGAACATTGTAATTCATAACGAGAAGAGTTGAAGTGTATGCACCTATACTCATGAATGCCGCGTGACCAATTGAGATCTGTCCTGAATAACCCATTATTATGTTTAATCCCATGGAAGCGATAGTATAAATCCCAACAAGGGTTAGAATAGTTATAATGAAAGCGTTATTCATCAACAGGAATGGAATTATTGCAAGAAGTACCCAGACCATTACGCACGCCCCCTTACATTCCTACCGAACAAACCTTTCGGGAAGAATATCAATACGATGATTATTATGACCAATGAAATCGTTGCTTTGAAACCTTCAGATATGTAGTTACCAACCAATTTTTCTATTACACCCAAGATTAGTCCACCGAAAACAGCACCAGTAAATGTTTCGAATCCACCTAGTACTGCAGCGGTAAATCCTTGAATTTGGTAATATGTCAGCATAGTAGGTGAGACAAATACCTTTGGTGCGGCAACAATGCCAACAACTGCTGCCATTGATGCGCCAAATCCCCAAGAAAATGCGAGTACCGAACCAACATTTATGCCCATGTATCCTGCAATTTCTTCGTTTTCAGAAACAGCCCTTACAGCTATACCAAATTTTGTGTATCTCGTAAAGATCAAAAGTGCAATAGAGACAGCTATTAAAATGGAAAAAATCAATATATCTTGCCGCCTCAAAACGAAGATACCAAAATCTCCTCTGAATACATATGGTGACCCCGTTATCAGTTCTGGGAAGGCCTTATAATCTGTCCCCCAAATCTGCATGGCCAAACCTTCCAAAATCATCAAAATTCCAAACGTCACAATTAACATCGATGCGTGAGAAAGATGTCTAATAGGTCTTAACCCGTAACGTTCAACGACCACACCCATGGCTGCAGCAAAAATAATCCCGATGGCTATACTGACGTACAGATTCATACCAAAACTGGTTGCCAACCACCATATTAGATAGGTTACAAACATACCCATATTTGCGTAGGCAAAGTTCATAACTCCACTGACTTTGTACATCATGACCAATCCAATTGCGACCAGAGAATACGTGGCACCTGTAGAGAGACCTAATATGATTTGATTCATCATTTTGCAACACCTCCGAGGTACTTTTCTCGGATGGCATCACTCTTCAATAATTCTGAAGGTTTGCCATGCAACGCGACTTTTCCATTTTCAAATACGTAAGCATAGTTTGCAATACTCAAAGCAAGAGATGTATTTTGTTCAACTAAAACAACCGTTATACCAGAACCATTTATCGTCTTTATTACTTCAGCTATCTTCTGTATGATAACCGGCGCCAATCCCAAAGAAGGTTCATCAAGTAACAGATAAGAGGGATTGCTCATCAAAGCCCTTGCTATAGCTAACATCTGCTGCTCACCACCTGAAAGTGTACCTGCAATTTGGTTTACCCTGTCTTTCAATACAGGAAAGATATCAAGAACCGATGAGTAATCTACTTTCTTGGTTCTATAAGCTCCAGCCAAGAGATTTTCCTTGACGGTCATTGAATAAAATATTCCCCTACCTTCTGGACATAGTACGATTCCACTTTCCACTCTCTTGTGTACAGGTAACGTATCGATGGCCTCACCACCAACGGAGATACTACCGGTATATTTAACACCACCTGCAAGAGCTTTGAGCGTTGTAGATTTTCCGGCACCGTTTGCGCCTAATATGGTTGTAATGCTACCAGCCTTTATGGATAAGTCGATGCCTTTAACCGCATGAACAGGGCCATACCATACTTGTAAATTTTTAATCTCTACATCTTTGCTTATAATCTTTTTAGAAGAATTTTCAGCCATTGTCTGCCACTCCCTCGATCCCTGCACCAAGATAAGCTTTTATCACTTCAGGATTGTTCACCACATCGTTTGGTCTTCCTTCTGCTATCTTCTTTCCAAAATCAATAACAGTAATCTTGTCTGATATATCCATGACCATTCTCATGTCATGCTCTATTAGAAAAACAGTAACAGAATTTTCCTTTATACGCTTGATCTTGTCTTTTAAAATATCGGATTCCTTCTCCGTTAAACCTGCAGCAGGTTCATCGAGAAGGAGTATTTTTGGCTCACTCATAAGTGCACGAGCAACGTCTATCAATTTCTGATAACCATAGGGAAGAGTACCTGCAAAAATGCCCAACAGATTCTTTATCCCTATTACATCTGCAACATCTATAGCCTTTAATGTTGCTGCTCTTTCGTACTTATCGTATTTGCTTGTCTGAAAAATCTCATCTCCTATGTTGTAATTCAAGTTGTGATGGAATCCAAGTACAAGATTTTGGAGAACTGTTAAATACTTGAATATGATAACGTTCTGAAAACTTCTACCCAGTCCATAATTCACCCTTTTGTGTGCAGGTACTTTGGTAATATCCGTGCCATCTATATAGACCTTTCCAGAATGTTTTACCAATCCAGAAATTACGTTGAAAACCGTTGTCTTTCCAGCGCCATTTGGACCTATTAGTGAGTGTATGGTGTTATTTTCCACTTCCATTGTAAGATTGTCGACTGCAACAAGACCAGAAAATCTCACAGTAACATTTTCGATTTTTAGCACTTTTCAACCACTCCTTGAGAAATGATATTTTTTCCTATCTTAATTATGTCTTATCTGTAGAAACATAGGATAAAGCACAAGGTATACTTATGAGGGGGAACTGAAAATCAAATGCGGGTCTCGGAAAAGCGATAATTATCCGAGGCCCGCTATAGTGTTTATGTTTATTTATACTGTATCAAATCTGTAAGTGGAACAAACTGATTGCCTTTTATTGCCAAGAAATATAGTGATGATTTACCGCGTCTCAGATTTGGTCCCCAAGTTATATCCTTTGAAAGGATACCGTTCCAGTTATTGAAACTCTCAAGCGCCTTAACTAGACCTTCTCTTGTTAAGTTCTTTCCTGCTCTAACCAAACCTTCAGTGAAAACCTCTGCAGCTATGAAACCAGCAACCGCGTATGACGATGGTATTTCTTTTGCATATGTTTCTTGGTATATGGAAACTGCTCGTTGATAATCTCTAACGAACTCTGGCCTATCTGGTGTAGCAAGTGGTACCCAACCTGTGAATATAACTCCTTCTGCATACTTCCCTGCTAACGTCATAAATGAAGGATCAGCATTTGCATATGTTGTGATGATCTTGCTATTTAGACCATAATCTTTTATCGTCTTGACCCATCTTACTGTGTCTGTCAACAAACCGTAAACAACTACTACATCAGGATTCTTGTCTACGAGTCTGATAACTAAGCCACTGTAATCTGTGTCCGCTGGATTGTAAGAAATTTCAACGGATGGCGTCATCTTATACTTTGCAAGTTCTTGCTTGAATGCCGCATAACCTTCAAGTCCGACATCGTTGTTCATATAAACTATCGCTGGGTTTTTGAATTTTGCGATTTCTGCAACGTATTTGGCTATCAAAGCACCTTCAAGAGTATAGTCAGGTTGTACTGCAAATATATACTTCTTTGGAGGTAAAACAAGCTGTGAGGCTCCGGAGCCTTGATAAACAAATGGTACTTTGTTTTGTTCAACATAGTCCATAACTGCTAGGCAGCCATATGTACCAAGACCACCAACAAGTGCAAAAACTTTGTCTTGTTCAACTAGCCGTTTTACTTCAACAACGGTTTTTGCCGGGTTTAACTGGTCATCCGCAACTATCAATTCTATCTTTCTTCCATAGACTCCACCACGTTTATTGATCCAGTTGAAATATGCTTTCATTCCTTTTGTCATCTCTTGCCCTATAACTGCGTATGGACCTGACATTGCTTGGAATGACCCGATAACCACTTTGTTTGAGTACACACCTACCTCTGCGAAAATGCTAACGGCTAGCACTAATAAAACGAGTATACTTACTAACCTTTTCATGTTACTTCACCTCCTCACGTTGTGGGAAAAGACTTAAATATGATGACACTATGACGTTGTATTCATATAATCCCTTGATTCCTTGTTCACACTTAACTCAAAAGGGAATAAGCTCTACCAATTGCACAATCATCAGAACTTATAAAGTTTTCATCACCAATGTTAGACAGGCTTGTTGTGTATAGGTCACTGTTCCTACCCCTTAGGACTGTTTAGGCCTATGCAACAGAGCTTAAAGCTTGAGCAATACTCGAAAATGTCATGAACTGCCTAATGTAGCCCGATGGTCTTACGACCTTGGCTGAGGGTAGACAAATAAGGCTTTGAAAAGCCTTCGTCTCTATAGACGGTAAGTGGTTGACCCATACTGATCAAACCTTCTTTGTAGTCATGTTACCATCCCTTTATTTCTAATCCGTTGCAAAGGTAAGTGTAAAACTCCCTCAAGAAATTCTCGAGATTCTCATCATTCCCATCATCCATATGACCTGCTAAAATATATCTTTCTCCCGAATAATGGCCATAACTCATCATCATCAAGGATATGTAAGAAAGATTGAAATCGTTAATCTGTTCCTTTTCTAAAGCCTTTCTGAGAGCTATAATGTAGGAATCGTAGATTGAGCGATAATATTCCTTTGCAATTGCATGGTCTATAGCTTGGCTTTCCCTCACTATCTTGTACATGTTCGAGTGTATCCTGAAAAACTGTATAAAAGCGTACAAACCTGCTATTTCTTCAACGAGCCTGTGTTGCTCTCCAAGCTTTTCCATAGCCTTTTTAACGTTATACCTCAGTCCCTTACTAGTCAGTCTTACGAGCTCGTGTAAGATCTCCTTCTTATTTTCAAAATACAAGTAGACCGTACCAATTGCAATTCCCGTAGATCTGGCTATATCATACACTTGTGTCTTGTTGAAACCATATGTACCAAAAAGAGTTTCTGCATTTGATAGTATTTGCCCTCTTCTCTCATCGTTTGTTAACATATGCTTCTCAGGCACAAACGAAAATACATCTGCCGGCAATTTGCAGGGACAGTTCTTGCCAATCCCTTTCAATATTATTCCAAGTAATTCATCGTAGTTGATCTTTATTTCAAGCAGATCACTGAAGAACATCACAAACTTCAACGGTGCCCAGAGGTAAAAATGCTCCACATATGTTAACCCAAAGTTTTTCGATAACTTTAGAAGATGATTATCAAACTTATTCCTTATCCATTCAAACGAATATTCGTTAAAATAAAGTACCTTTGTCATCAACGAGTTCTTATTGCAGTAGTTGATAAAATTTGTTGATGTCTCTCTAAGGTCACTCCCTACAACTTCCTTATCGAAGTTCTTGAAGAAATCATCCACAATCTCTCTGAATATCTCATCTTTATTTGCATAATACTGATAAAACGCACCAGTACTCAATCTTGAAAGTCTTGTAATCTGAGAGATTGAAACATCTGCAAAGCTATTCTCACTAAATAATTTCAGGGCAACCTTTTTCAACTTGTTTTTTGAACCAATACCATCTGTTCGCTGAGGTTTTCTCTTCTTTGATGTTGTTGCACTCAACAATCTCACCTCATTCCTGCATATACGATACTGTAACTGAAGCAGTACTTAATACTCTAATACTCTGTTGCCCGGGGTATCTTTGTATAAGCATCACAAGTAAGAACTTAGGCCTTGAAAGCTACTGCAACTTGCTGGAACCCGACACCAGATGTAAGGAATATAATATACTTTCCTGACATATTTTCTAATTTGCCTTCATCATATGCATCATCATATGCCATGTATACACAAGCAGAACCTGTATAACCGAATTTATCCATGACAATATGCGTTTTTTCTATCGGCAGTCCCATACTATCCATGACTTTAAGTATCGTCTTTTTTCTGACTTGTGTGAAGAATATCATTCCTATCTCTTCTTTTGAGATGTCATATTTTTCTACTAGCTTGTTTAACAAGTTAGGCCATCCCTCATCATTTACTGAAGCAGGATATGCACCGCGCAGATCTAGTTTATGAAGGCCTCTTTCTATACCTTCCAAGTTCATCGTTCCAGCACCCATATATATACCCCAGTTTTGCCACCAACTTCCATCGGCTCTTGAAACAGCACCTATGTATCCAGGTTCGTCTGATGCGGATAAGATAAGTGCTGCCGCACCGTCGCTGAATAGTGCTTCCCAAGAGTATTTCCAGTTCAAGAATCTTGTCATTGCATACGTTCCAATGACTAATATGTTCTTGTAATCTCCCATCGCAATATACTTTGAAGCAATGTCAAGAAGCAGTGCACCATTTGCGCATGATGCGTTAACATTAAATGCCATAGTTTCGGTCTTGTGTGCACCAATTAAATACTGTACTCGCGGGGCATCTGGTGGTGAAACAGCCTCGGGCGTGTCTGTTCCAACTATGATCAAACCAAGCTCTTCTGGTTGCATCCCGATCCTTTGAAGTGCCTTCTTCGCCGCTTCTGCTGCCATGTAGGTTGGAGTCTCCCAATCTTCCGAAAGATGACGATGGTTGACACCTATAACCTCTGAAAAGTATGGATCGATCGTTAACATAGTTAACTTTTCAAACTCCGCATTTGTCATGACTTTTTGTGGAACATACATTCCGGATGATATGATCTTTGCGTACTTCATGCTTTTCTCCTCCTCTATTTTCATAATGATATCCTGCCGTACACACTGTATACATAGTTCCAGTAGTTTAATATATTCCTGCTTTTCACCAACGAAATACCTTTACTTATAAACACTACACTAGCATCAATAGTACGTATGAATCATCTATCATGTTACATATGAATCACCTGTCACATTATAACATAAAAAGACACAAAAACTGTTAACTGATTATTGACATATATGGAGCAAAAATGAACTGAAAAGTGTATTTAGATGCTTATCTCTTACTTTTCCTAACGATTTCTATCATTATTTAACACAGTTTGCCAAGAA
>DPIB01000048.1 GCA_003522805.1 Fervidobacterium sp.
AGGCTGGTCTAAGCAGCCTCTAGCCTGTAGAGCCATCAATCAGGCTCATCAGTTTACTTGTCCGCACTAATGTTTTGAAAGTTTAAGACGAACAGAAAGGAGGAAGGGCAATTCCTCTCCAACTTAGGCTAACGCTTAGAAGTTGAAGTATCCTTGCCAAGTATACTGATGAAATTGTCGAATTCTCCGAAGTACTACGGAACCACCATACTTTGCCAAAATACCCCCTTGACTTTGAAGACTTTGTGATTTATCATTAAGATAGAATTGTGAAAAAGATAACGAATAAATTATAATTATCTGCTGGATGGTGATTGGCCATGACTTCAAACAGTGAAAAAGAAAGTAAAAAAGTAACAATAAAAATCTGTCTTGGAAGCTCCTGCCATTTAAAAGGTGCATATGAAATGACAAGAAGATTGAAAGAAATGTTTGAAGACGATCCAAATGTTGTGCTAGCTGGTTCGCTGTGTATGAACAATTGTGCGAATGGTGTCATTCTTGAAATTGACGGTAAAACTGTCTCGAAGGTGACCCTAGATAATTTAGAGGAAGTAGTGAAGAAAAAGATTAGAGATACGCAGAAACGGTTGGTGGATGGTAATGAAACAGAGTGAGTATATCATCTCAAATGATGCAAACTGTAAATACTGCTACAAATGTTTGAGAAACTGTCCAGTGAAGGCGATAAGTTTTCATGATGAAAAGTCGTTTGTCATAGAAGAAGAATGCGTGCTTTGCGGAACATGCGTAACCGTATGTCCACAGCATGCAAAGAACTATAGGCGAGATATCGACAAATTCGATTCCATTCTTGGGAAACCCTTCGTCATATCCATTGCCCCATCTGTTTACGCACATTTTGATAAACCGTTGAAATTATTCGATATCTTCAGAAATCATGGATGTGTATACATTTCAGAAACCGCAGTCGGAGCTGAATTTGTTACGAAAGAATATCTTAAGCAGATAGAAATGGCTGACGGTCCTCGCATAACAACATCTTGCCCTGTTGTTGTCAACATCGTAGAAAAGTATTTCCCAGAATTCATTGAATACCTTATGCCCATTGTTTCACCTGCTATTGCACATTCAGAGTTCCTAAGACACAGATTTGGAGATCTACCGAAAGTTTTCGTCGGACCTTGTGTTGGGAAAAAAGAAGAACTAAAAGAATACTATGATGTTGTGCTAACTTTTGAAGAAATCGAAGAATGGATAGAGAAAGAAGAGCTCAATGTTGAATCTTACCAGGACAAACTACCAGACCCTCCATACCCAGAAAGAAGCAGAATGTATCCAATGACAGGTGGCATAATATTTTCTGCCGACAAACAAGCAATTGATCACATAGTTATAGAAGGGGCAGAGAATATCATTGATTTCCTCGAGAAGTTGCAAACCTCTCCTCATGAACCAGTGATTATAGAAGCATCTGCATGCATAGGTGGGTGCTTAAACGGCCCTGCTATGAGAAAAGATAACAACATTCTAGCAAGAAAGAGCATGCTTACAGAATACTTTAGGATTCTTTCGAAAGTTGAAGACAAAAGAGTGGGTGTTTCAAACTACAATTTCAAACTTTCAAGGGCTTTTACTAACAAGCAAGTAAAAATAGATGTCCCAGAAGAACGGATAAGACATGTTCTGCACCTGTTACACAAAGATGACAAATCAAAAGAACTGAACTGCACAGGATGCGGATATGAAACTTGTTATGAAAAGGCCAGAGCAGTAGCTCTTGGTAAGGCTGAAAAGGATATGTGCTTTGCGTATCTTGTTGAGATAGTTTCTTCCGTAAGTTACAAGGTAGTCGACGAGACACCCAATGCTATCGTCATATTCAAAGACTCGCGTCTTACTTACATAAACACATCTGCGAAGAAGTTATTTGAAGGATACACTGACGAAAAAATCTTGGAAATATGTAAAAAAGTATATGCCAAACGATACAAGATACATGAACTATACATAAACTCAAGAAAAGTTTATTTCTATCCAAAAACTTTCGAACTTCCAGGAGATGAAGGCAACGTAGTGCTTTTTGTTGACATTACAGACATGGTCCTTCAGAAGGAGAAAATGGATGAAATAAAACACAGGAGTATACAGAAAATAGAAGAAGTACTGAACGATCAGATGAAATTGGCTCAAGACATTGCAGGTTTGCTCGGTGAATCCATAGCTGAAACCAAGTCACGTTTCTTGGAATTCAAGAAATACATGGAGGGTGACAATGATAACCTGTGAAATACACTACGCTCAAAAAAACAGATCAGGTGAATCCATTTGTGGAGATACAATAAAAATAAAGAAGAGTGAGGAAAAGACAGTCGTTAGCATATCCGACGGACTGGGAAGTGGAGTAAAAGCAAGTATATTATCCACTCTAACCGCGTCTATGGCAACAACGATGGTCTTTGATGGTATATCTATATCCGAAGTGTTTGAATCGATAATCTCAACACTTCCAACTTGTAAAGTACGTGGCATAAGCTATGCGACGCTAGCGACATGCCTAATCGACCACGAGAATGAGAAATGTACCATCTTCGAATACGATTTCCCAGTAGTATTGATCTACCGTGACGAAAAATTCCTTGGCTATGAGAAGGACTTTAAAAATATACAAGGTAGAAAGATCTCCGAAATGAGTACTGACATAAAAATAGGGGACATCATATTCCTCATGACAGATGGCATATCACAAGCTGGGATGGGTACAAGCAGATATCCATTTGGCTTTGGTCTGGACAACATCGTTAAAGAACTCGACAACTTATTAGTTAACAAAGTCGATTTACCTAGCATAACAAACCATCTTATAAGACTGGCAGAAGCATTAGATTACAAAACTAAAGGTGACGACGCAACTGTCTGCGCAATAAAAATCAGGGAAAAACGCCTCGTTACGATCATGGTCGGTCCACCAGAGAAGAAAGAACATGACAAAATAGTCGTCACCAGGCTTATCGAATCGGAAGGAAAGAAAGTCATATGTGGCGGTACAACAAGCCAAATAGTTGAAAGAATACTTGGAAAGAAAGTAGAGATCGACTTTTCAACTATTTCCGAAATATCTCCCCCTGTTGGATACATGGACGGTATAGATTTAGTTACTGAGGGCATAATCACACTCACACAGGTCTTCAGATACTACGAGGGTCAATCAACTGAACTTGGCATCGGTGCACAGAGACTTGTAGATATGCTCAACGAAGCCGATGTAGTGAACTTCCTTGTTGGACGCGCCATAAACCCGGCCCATCAGAATCCATTATTCGTTCATGATATCTCTTTGAAATTCAGATTGATCTACGATATTGCAAACATACTCGAGAGAATGGGAAAAATCATCAATATAGAGTATTATTGATGATATTCGTTACAGATAACCAATATTCTTGGTTTTTCCCAATTTAAAGGTTCATCCATTTTTTCAAATATCTTTATCGTGAAAAAAATCGAAATTCTCTCTTGACATTTACAGCATTCTGCCATATCATTAATGTGAAAATAATAACGTGAAAATCTTCACGGACGTGCAGTCTGTCAGACATGGTTTTCGCAAGTAGTTGAGTTATTGACAACTTTGGCAAATACTGAATCGTATCTAAAGAGCGAATTTGAGTGAATTTGGAGGTGTGGCGATGCTTACGAGAAGTTTTGATAAGGTTGAGAAGATTTTGGAAAAGTACGAATACAAGAAAGAGATGCTCATCAAGATTCTGCTTGACATTCAGCATGAGTATAGGCACATTCCGAGAGAGGTTGTGAACTATATCGGTGTAGCACTTGGCATACCACCTGCAAAGATATACGGTGTTATAACGTTCTATTCACAGTTTTCACTTAACCCGAAGGGTGAGTACACTATTCTGATATGCGATGGTACAGCTTGTCATATGGAAGGTTCGATGAATCTTGTAAAGGTTATAGAAGAAGAAATTGGAATAAAGCCAGGTGAAGTTACTAAAGATCTCAAATTCAGTCTCGATAAGGTCGGTTGCCTTGGTGCATGTGCCCTCGCACCAGCTATGGTAATAAATGGCGAGGTGTATGGAAAGCTCACCAGCGAAAAAGTCAGAGAAGTGCTCAGAAATATCAAAGAAAGGAAGGCTGAGTGAATATGATAACTACAACGAGAAAGAGATTCGATAATGCAGAAGAAATCATAAAATGCGTAGAGAAGCTAAAGGCAAAGAGAGAAAAGAAGCTTCAGAAGAAGTCTGTATTCGTCTGTGTAGGTACAGGCTGTACAGCAGGTGGTTCTAGAAAAGTCTATGCAAAGTTTGTAGAGGTAGTAAAGAATAAAGGCTTAGATGTAGCGATCGAAAAGATAGATGATGATGACGAACCGGTGAAAAGGACGGGATGCTGTGGTTTGTGTTCACTTGGGCCACTTGTAAAAGTAATGCCACAAGGGATTACATATAGTCATGTCACAATTGATGACGTAGAGGAAATTGTTGAAAAGACACTCATTAACGGAGAACCTATAGAGAGATTGCTTCTTACAGATCCGATTACCCACAAGAAAGTTGAAAGGCTTGAGGATGCAACGTTTTTCAAGAATCAGACCTTTTACATAATGAACGAGGTAGGAACAAGCGTGTTCGAGAGTATTGAAGACTACATGGCACGTGGAGGGTATCTATCGCTTGCTAAGGCAATATCAATGGACAAGAAAGAACTGATTGAAGAAATAAAGGCGTCAGGACTACGCGGTCGTGGTGGTGGAGGATTTCCAACGGGTCTGAAATGGGAGGCCGCATACAATAGTAAAGGTGATATCAAGTATGTTGTATGTAATGCAGACGAAGGTGACCCTGGAGCATTCATGAACAGGACACTTCTTGAAAGAGATCCTCATTCTGTTTTAGAAGGTATGATCATAGCCGCATACGCGATAGGTGCAGAAGAAGGCTATGCATACATTAGAGCAGAATACCCGATTGCAGTTGAAATGTTCAACAAGGCTATAGAGTCTGCAAAAGAATATGGACTACTTGGTGAAAACATACTTGGAACTGATTTCTCGCTTGACATACATGTAAAAGAAGGTGCAGGGGCATTTGTTTGCGGAGAAGAAACAGCGCTACTCTCTTCAATAGAAGGGAAACGCGGAGTTCCCAGACCAAGACCGCCATTTCCAGCCCAATCAGGTCTGTGGGGCAAACCAACACTCATCAACAACGTCGAAACCTATGCAAATGTTCCCAAAATATTAAGAGATGGGGTAGAAAGTTATAGAAAAAAGGGCGTGCAAAAATCACCTGGAACGAAAATGTTCTCTGTCACAGGTCCCCTCAATCTAACTGGAATAATCGAAGTACAGTTTGGTACAACATTGAGATACATCCTTGAAAACATCTGTGGTGGTACATCAAATGGCCGTAAGATAAAGGCTATTCAAATAGGTGGACCATCCGGTGCATGCTTGCCTGAGGAACTCTTTGACCTGCCACTTGACTATGACACACTAAAATCTGTCGGTGCAATGGTTGGTTCTGGCGGTATTGTTGCAATAACAGATGACAGATGTATGGTCGAAGTTGCAAGGTTCTTCCTGGACTTCACAAAACGCGAGTCCTGTGGAAAGTGTGTACCATGTAGAGAAGGCACGATGCAAGCATATAACATACTTGAGAAATTCACTCAGGGCAAGGCAACATACGATGATCTTGAAACACTGGAATACGTTGCTGAAATCATTAGGACTACATCACTGTGTGGTCTTGGTAAGACAGCTCCAAATCCTATAATAAGCACGTTGAAGTATTTCAAAGAAGAATACATTGAACACATAGAAGGAAAATGTCCAAGTGGTATGTGTACTTCATTCAAGAAATACATGATCTCTGCCGAGAAGTGTAAGAGTTGTAGCCTGTGTGCAAGAAGTTGTCCGAATGGTGCGATCAGTGGAGAACGTGGCAAACCGTACGTAATAGACCAAGAAAAATGTGTCAAGTGCGGACTATGTATCACAAAGTGTAAGTTCGGTGCAATAGAACTTGTCGGGTGACTTTGGGAGGGTGATAAAATATGAAGATAACTGTTAATGGTAAGCAAGTCGAGATAAATAATGGCTCAAAAAATGTTTTGGAAGCACTGAGAGAAGTAGGCATAGAGATTCCAAACCTATGTTATCTTTCCGAAACATCTGTCTACGGTGCTTGCAGAATGTGCCTCGTAGAAGTTGATGGAAAGGACATAGTTACTTCGTGTACACTCACACCCAGAGAGGGAATGAGCATAAAGACACATACACCACAGATATATGAAATGAGAAAGGGCATTTTACAACTCTTGCTTGCTTCCCATGATGGTGATTGTACAACTTGTGAAATGAACGGGAAATGCAAACTACAGAGATACGCACGAGATTTTGGGCTGACAACGAATAGATTTGAAACAGTCTCTAAAAAAGCTGTTACAGACAACACATCGATAATTGTTAGGGACAATGCTAAGTGTATACTCTGTGGAGATTGTGTAAGGGCTTGTGAAGAATTGCAGACTGTTGCTGCTATAGACTTTGCACATAGAGGATTCGATACGCAAGTTGTTCCATCGTTTGAAGAGAAATTGGAAAACACCGAATGTGTCTTCTGTGGTCAGTGTGTTGCTTATTGCCCAACAGGTGCACTCTCCATAAGAAACGATGTTGATAGGGTCTATAAGGCAATCAAAGACGGAAAATACGTTATTGGAATGATCGCTCCCGCGGTTAGAGCTTCACTTCAAGAAGAATTTGGACTCGAAGATGATATTGTAATGGCAGGTAGAATGGTCTCTGTACTCAAGATGATCGGATTCAAGAAGGTTTTTGATGTGGCATTTGCTGCAGACTTAGTTGCATATGAAGAAGCACACGAGTTCCTGGATAGACTTGAGAAGAACGAAAGATTACCGCAGTTCACTTCCTGTTGTCCTGGATGGGTGAAGTTTGTAGAGCAGTATTACCCAGAATACCTACCACACCTATCAAGCGTAAAATCACCACAAATGGCACTTGGTGCAGTGATAAAGAAGTATTATGCAAAAGAACTAGGTGTGAACCCTGCAGATATAGTTCTCGTATCGATCATGCCATGTACCGCTAAGAAATTCGAATCTGAAAGGGAAGAATTCAATGGTGATGTAGACATTGTCCTTACAACGAGAGAACTCGTAAAGGTATTCAAATCAACAGGAATGGATATAAAGATGGTAGACCCAGAACCATTTGACAGACCTTTTGGACTCTCATCCCAATCTGGATTGAGCTTTGGCAAAACGGGTGGTGTACTTGGCAGTGTTGTGGAAGTCATTGCAGACAAAGTAGCTGTTAAGAACGTAAATACAAGACAGATCTTCGAAGGCACGAACCTCACAGAAGTTGAACTCGAGAACGGGAAAATCGTTCGGGGTGTTGCAGTATTTGGATTGGGCAACGTCAGAAAAGTAGTAGACAAGCTGAAAAGTGGAGAACTTCAAGCAGATGTCGTAGAAGTCATGGCATGCAACTACGGTTGTATCGGTGGCGGTGGACAGCCCTATCCGAATGATATTAGGACCCGTACAAAGAGGGCAAGAATACTTAAAGATACACAGAGTGTTGATGTGCTCATTTCTCCGACCGAGAACTTCCATATGAGACAGCTATACGAAAAGTACTTCGGTGCCCCCTTGAGTCACGAGGCGCATGAAACGATGCATACAGAATACAGACACAGAAGAAGAGTACAGGAAAAAGAAATAGAAATACTTCCACTACCAACTGATGATGAAGACAAAATCGAAGTCAGCGTATGTTTGGGTACATCATGTTACACCAAGGGATCATATGAAATACTCGAAAAACTCATAGCACTATCGAATAACGAAGAATGGGCAAAGAACTTAGAGATAAAAGGTACATTCTGCGTAGAGAATTGCGGTAAGGCACCAAATGTCGTAATCAATGATAAAATAGTAGATGAAGCAACAATCGAAAAGATAAAAGAGGTGGCGCTTAGTGAGATCAGAAAAGAAGAAAGAGATCCTGAGGTTTCCAAAAGCAACCTTTGAAAGGCTTAAACAATATCATGCCCTCTTAACGCAACTGAAAATTGAACAGAAACAACAGTACATTCTGTCAGAAGAGATTGCAGAGATGTTAAGAATTACGCCTGAGCAGGTAAGGAAAGACTTTTCGTATCTTGAAACAGCAGGCAAACCAAAGGTAGGATACAATATCGCAGAACTGCTTGCAGAACTAGATGAATTGTTTGGAACAAATGCCAATGACAACATCATCATAGTGGGCGCAGGACATCTGGGAAGCGCACTTGCAAACTACAAAGGATTTCAAAACATCGGAGCACGTGTAGTTGCCATATTTGACAAAGACCAAGAAAAAATTGGGAAGATGGTGGGAGAACTCATGATCCTTCCACTGAAGGACATCCCAAGAGTTATACGGAGATTCAAAGTCAGAACTGCGGCCATCTGCGTACCTGAAGAATCTGCTCAGCAAGTTGCAGATTTACTAGTTGCATACGGAATAAAGGCAATTTGGAACTTTTCTACAAGGATACTTGATGTGCCTAATGATGTAATAGTCCAAAACGAAGACATAACCAGAGGCCTGCTTAGCATCAAACATATGCTTGCAGAATCCGAAAAGAAAAACTACGAAAGTTCACAAGCTTAATCATCAAGCTCGTTAAATATAAGCTCGCAAAACACGAGGATAATTAAGACCTATCGCAAAGCAAGAAAACAACAGTGACAAAATCAATATGTAGACTTAAGCATTTAAAAACATATAGTGAGGAAAGACCTCACAGCGGCCACCACACCTTCCCGCCCCGGTTCACACCGGGGAGTTTTTTTCTTAGATATTCCAAATTTCATGATATTCGTGGGCTGTCTCACAATACTCGCAGATAAACTTTCCATCGACACGTACAAACGAAGCAGTAACGTTCTCACCATGCACAGGATTTGTGATGCAGTTCTCATTTTTACATCTGATTTCATCAAACCCATATATTCTTGGAGGTAATTCTATTCTGTACTTTTCTTCTACTTTCCCATTTTTTACTACATTCACTGTCGTATTTGGCGAGATAGCAGATAGTTTCTTGATCTCTTTGAAACTAAGATATCTATCTGGCAAACTGATGTAACCTTTGTAATTTCCGTCGGCTGACTTAAAAATTCCGTCCGCACTATCTACTTCGTATAGCTTCAGAATCCTACGTATCTTCAATATCGTGTTGTAAATCTCATCCGTTGATTTTCCCTTGGCTATGTGGTCTATTACTGTGCCATTACTGATTGGCTTGATGCCCCTCTTGCCATCTTTCTGGGTGCCCTTTGTTCCATCAACAATTGGGGCGGGTAATATGAAATCTTCCACCGGCTCTTCCTTTTTAACTGTTGTATCAAAATCTGCTTTGAGTGCCCCACCCAGCATGGACAAGAGTACAACGCGCACCCAATATCCATTTATCGCTTGACCTTCCCAACCATTCAGTGGTAAATTATCGAGGAAAATAGGTATTTCTGGATCTTCCTTGGGGCGTGGTAACGGATGGTAAAATCTTGTGTCTTCGGATATTTTATCAAGCAGATCTTTTCTGAAGGTTACTGCTTTCTTAAGCAAATGTGCCTTTTCAAGTATGTCTTCGCCCATTCGCTCGAGCTGTAGTCTGGTGAAGTACCATATCTTTGCAGGGTCACCATAGGACAAATATTCGTCGATTGAATTGAAAGTCCTCACTTCGAATCCATTCCTTTTCATCTTGCTCACATAACTTTGTGGCATTTGAAGCTGTTGAGGTGCAACCAAGTCTACTTGCACATTCCTAAAGATTCTAAGTCCATCGGCTTTAGAATGGACAGTCCTGCCATGGAGCAAGTCACCAACAAGCGCTATTCTGATGTGCGAATTATCGAAATTATTCTGCTCCAAGAATGTGTATTCATCGAGTAACTCTTGCGTTGGATGTTCATGTTTTCCATCACCACCATTGATAAACGCTGGTCTGACTATACCATGTCGATCTGCAAAATCACCCACCTTCTGCTCCAATAACCTGCAAACGCCTTCAAGACGCGTCCTGAGGACGAATATCGAATAATCGCTGTAGCTTGTTAACATATTGAAGGTATCTACGTAGCTTTCATGCTTGTTGAATGAAGAATGTTCAGACTCGAAGATATTTACCTTTGCATTCTTGTGGAATTTTGCAGCATTGCTGAAGGATTCTTTCGTTCTCGT
>DPIB01000179.1 GCA_003522805.1 Fervidobacterium sp.
AAGAAGCTGCAAGGCAAAAGGGTGAGAAGAAATATGTAATTGGATATTTTATCGTAGGCCATCCAGGTGAGAGTGAGAAAGAGAATGCATATTTGAAAGAGTTTGTGGCGAAAAACTTAGGCTACATTCCACAGCAGGTCCAAATATTTACACCCACACCGAGTACACTCAGTACAACTATGTACTATACAGGCAAAGACCCCTTCACGGGGGAAGAGGTCTTTGTGGAAAAACGTGAGAGAGTGAGAAATATGTTCAAAGAAAATGTAATTAACACTGTAGATGGTAACAAAAAGCGTTGAAAATTGTTAATTCAATTATCTATTGACAATAACCTTTTCCACGTGTGGACTTGTGAACGCACGTAATGCGCAGCCATAGCTCATTCTGAATCTAACGATGTCTCCTACTTTGAACGTTTTCTCGCTCTCCGTAGTATCAATGATCAGATGATCACTTGATGCATGAAGTATCTCAAGCCCAGCTTCCAACGGTTTCAAGCCGTCTGGCTTCACATCCTGTTCGCCTACAGCCAAGATTATCCTATTTCTAATGCCTCTATCCTCGAAATGAGGTGTTCTACCGAACGCATCTTTACCTATCTCACCAACAGGGACAGAAGGTTTCTGATCCACTTCGATGATCTCTGCTTCCAATATCAGTGTATCTTGACTTAGATACGGTATATCTCTATCACCCGTTGCATCTGTGCCAAGAACTATCCCTTCACCAATTCTAAACTGTGTTACCCCTTTTGGAAGTTTATTTTCTTCCAACATCTTTAGAGTAACGGTACTTCCACCACTGACAAGTAATTCATATCCTACAAGGTTTTCAATTTCATTTTTGATACGTGTCAAAATAGTCATGTTCTCCACCGTAGGCAGTACCCCACCATAACAGCCTACATTTGTACCGATACCTTTGAGATTGACAAATGTTAGATTCTTGTGTACTTCATATATCTCCTCAACTGCATGTTCAAACCAAACTCCTTCTCTCAAGTCGCCCACATCTATCATGTATATGATCTCAACATTCCTTTGAACTGTTTTTGCTATCCTATCTATTTCATATGCCGTCTCTGGCATGGAAACAAGAAATTCGTCCACATACCCAATCGCCAAGGGAAGCTCTGACAACATTGGAATTCTCAAAAGCTGATAGGGACCAGGGACACCTTCATTATGCAATTTGATGATGTTCTTAAGCCTTGAATCTCCGAGCTTGTCTGCACCGTTCTGCCGTATCGTCCTAGCAATCTCGAAATTCCCAACTGTAACTTTTGCAACACCAACTAGTTCAATACCGTTTTCATGGCATAACTGTGATACTTTTTGAACATTACTAGCAATTAGATCAAGATCAATGAGTATTCTTGGAAAACTAAGATGATTCATATACTACTCACCTCCATACCTGCATCAAGCTTTAACATCTTTTGAAAAATACTATAAACTGATTTTTGTGGTATAATCGATAGTAAGCAAAGTAAACCAATCTAAATTGAAACACTGCATAAGACAAAGACTCTGTACAATATAGAATTGTAAATCAAATAAGCGAAATTGTAAACAAGCCACTTAGGAGGGATAACGGTGGATACTAGAGTTAAAGAAGCTTATGAATATATAAACAGTAATACTCACAAAAGGCCAAGAATTGCACTCATTCTTGGTTCGGGTCTAGGATTTCTTGCAGATAGCGTAGAAGATGTAGAGAGCATTTCTTACAAAGATATTCCCAATTTTCCATACTCCACTGCGCCAGGTCACGAAGGGAAATTGGTTTTTGGAACTCTTTTTGGTAGAGATGTAGTTGTACTAAACGGCAGATTCCATATATATGAAGGGTGGGATCCTACCGATATAAGAACAGTAATCCATACACTGAAGTTGTTCGGAATAGAAAAGATGCTCATTACAAATGCGTCTGGTGCAGTCAATACGTCTTATGTGCCAGGTGACATTGTTTTGGTCAAAGATGTGATGAATTTTATGTTCAGAAATCCATTGAGAGGTCCAAACGACGAAAGTATAGGGCCGAGATTTCCAGACATGCTCGGAGTATTTGACAGAGAATGGATGGACAGAGTCAAATACGTATTACCTGATATAAAGGAGGGAGTGTACATAGGTTTGACAGGGCCAACTTACGAAACACCTGCTGAGATCAGGGCAGTCAGGAAGATGGGTGCTGATCTTGTAGGTATGTCAACTGTTCCTGAGCTCATAGTTTGTGCTTATGTTGGTATAAAGGCAATAGTATTTTCCTGCGCAACAAATATGGCTGCTGGTATTCTTGAGCAGCCCCTTTCTCATCAAGAAGTAATCGAAGTTGCAAACATGGTCAAGGATAAGTTTGCAGAAATTGTTGAAAAGGCATTGGAGGTAGCATGGTGAATAGAGATTTTCTATCAATTGTCACAAAACTGAATGAATCAAAGCATATCCTCGTAGTTGGACATATAATGCCTGATGGTGATGACATAAGTTCTGTTTTAAGTGCTAAAATAGGTCTTGAGAGGCTCGGGAAAGAAGTGCTAGCGGGTATAGATTGGAGGATACCTTGGTACTTCTATGAATTTGAAGAAGTGAATCAGATAATGACTTTTGAGCAAATTAAAGAGAGTGGCTTCAAACCGGAAGTGTTATTGATCCTCGATGCTTCAAGCCTTGACAGGATCGGGAGATTCCAGGAGTATTTTGAAACAACAAATGTGTTCGTTGTTGATCACCATGCTACCAATACCCTCTTTGGCGACCACAACTGGGTAGATACAAAATTTGGTTCCACCGCACAGATGGTCATGAGAATAAACAACGAACTTGGTGTGCCGTATGACGAAAACCTGGCAACGCTAAATCTTATGGGCATTGCTACAGATACAGGTTTTTTCAAATATTCAAATGCAGATGAAACAGTTTTTTCAGATGCAACTAAACTTGTCTCTCTGGGTGGGAAGGTATACTTGGTTTCAAGGATATTTGAAAATAAAAGAATTGAACAATTTAAACTACTTTCAATTATGATAGATCACCTCAAGTTAGAGTTTGATAATAAGATAGCTTATTCTTTCCTTTCGAAAGCAGATTACGAGAATAACAATTGCAGTGAAGACGACAGCGGAGGGTTTGTTGGAGAGCTGAGGTCACTGAAGGGTGTTGAGCTGGCGATATTTCTTTCCGAGTATGTAACCGATGAAGTTCACATAAGTTTTAGATCGAAAGATTGGTTCGATTGTAGCAAGCTGGCAACGATACTCGGTGGAGGCGGTCATCAGAGGGCTGCTGGATGCTCTCTCAAAGGAGATTTGCATGTGATAGTAGAAGAAGTAATTAGAGAAGCAAAAACTTTATTTCTGACGTCTTCAAGATCTTCTGTAAATTTGGCAGAGTAAGATACATGGAGGAAGTAGAGAAATAGTTTCGCCATAAAAAAGCTCTTGGGGTGATCTTACGGGGGTTAGAAAAGCCTTGGGTGGAAAAGATGTTGCGAGAAGCACGTATTTTGGCGAGGAATATATCGAAGAGTTTTACGGAATTGAATATTTGGTAAGAGTTCTACCTTCCGATATAGTGGGGGATTTTAACAAATTTGTGGCAAAAATAAATTCTTATGCCGTATTTGATCGTTGTATCTCACCAGTTTTGTTAGAAAAAAGTGATGAAAATGTATATGTGAAATTTGCTCATCTACGTGAGAAGCCTTTACTGCATGTAGTTGCCAATACTTATTCGGAGTTAGTTGATGTGGATGATATTGCCGAGCAGATCCTAGACTTTGCTAAATATATCTCTCTGAAAATCTGCCCACCATTTCCTGCCTATTCTGTAGAAGATATCTATACCTACGCTGGTGAGCTTTTCTTTTTACCTCCTATGTTGTTTAATAGAGATTTTGCTATAACGATTTCCAATTCTGAATATGCTTTTGTTGCTCCTGAATTTCTAAAGAATGGAACATATGATGAACGTTCCGCTATATTTGTTCTAGGGAAAATCATCGAGTTTTTTGATAAGGACAATAAATATTCTACATTGACAACCAGAATGACACAAATAGAACCTGAATTGAGAAGCCTGGAATTTAGATGTAGACATGATAGAGGGCTTGTAAATGCAATCGTTGGTAAAATACTCGCAGCCGTTGGTAATTCAGAAAAAAGGTTTAATGTGGTTGAACTAAAGACAAGCCAATATGCTAAGTACAAGCTAGTACTTCCAAGAATAATATCAGAAGTTTCCAGAAATTCGAATGTGGTTTTTGTAGGCAATGACATCACAAATGTAGTTAGGGAATTGTTATCTCGCTATGGTGATAAGATCGATAAGCTTTCATATAATGAATTATGTACGTGTCTATATGGAATTTGTAAATTCGATAACGTAATACCTTACGCAGCACAAGTGTTTGAAAAATTAGGACATGCGGTTATCATAGTGGATGACTTGGAGAACAGTCATATTTTTGTTAGAAGATTCCTGAGCTATCTTCGTGGATTAGGTAGAAACCTAAGAATAACTGTGATTACTACCAATGCATTAGATGTAGATCTTGTAATAGACCTCGATCAGGAATTTTCCCAAAGCAAAGGTATCGAGCATCATATCGGTGGGGGAAGACTAGCACAATTATCAAAATCAGAACAATCTGATATCGAAAATGACAAAAAACTACAACTTCTTTCAGTACTTGGTCAGGATTTTTCGATGATGGAAATTAGCTATTTAGAGCAGATCATAAACGAGAATTTCGAAGATACCCTAAGAAAAGCGATCAGATATGGAATTATTGGTAAGAAACATATGACATATTCTTTCGAGAGTGAATCATGGAACATACTGCATGGAAAACTTTCGAATGAAGATAAGGTAGATTTACATATAAAACTGGCAAAACTTATGCAAAAAGGAAAGTTTCCGTATGGTATTGCTGCCCTCAGAGGCGCAATGCAATATGAATATGCGGGTAAGAAGCTATCAGCTGCAGTTCTTTACATGAAGTCGATCAAATGGAATTTGGAATATTATGCCTTTTCTCCAACGCGTGTAATGGAGCTCTTCGAAAGAACGTACGAATTACTCAAGGAAGAAAACAGGCTTGACTCTTATTCATTGAATGTTTTGAGACTCAAGTTTCAGCACCATACTTTGCAAGAGGTTTTACCATCTCTTCCCATTCCAACCGCCAAAATGCCAGACTGGATAACAGTATTCAACTATGCTGTCAATCAGAAATATGTGGAATGCATTGAAGCAGCTAATCATGCGAGACCAAGAACAACTTTTGAAAGCTATAGAATAGAATTTTTAAGAAATTATGCATACTATTCACTAAATGATAAGGTATTAGATGAGGAAAAGCTCAAAGACATCGTTGAAAACATTTGTGATGATAATATCGTATCTGCTGAGTTGAAAGCTCAGATTTTATTGTTATTGGGAGATTCTATCACATATATTGATTCTAAAGAGGCAAGGAGATTTTTTGAAAAAGCTGATGAAATAACCCAGAAATTTAATATAAGATACCTTTTAATAGATATAAACAATTCATATGGCACTGTATACGATGGTCAGTCTATATCGATAGCATATTTTAGGAAGGCAATGCAAATTGGTGGCGAACTTGGGTATTATAGAAGAATTGCTTCTTCGCGATTCGAGTTTTTAAGGGCTTTGTTGTATTTCGGAAGGTTTGCGCAGTTAAGGGATGAACTGAGCAAGGCAGAGGGTGCTCTGCTGATAAGCAAAGAGATCAACCCTCGAGATAAAGTACAATTGCTAAGAATAATGGGTTTTTACCATACATATCAACAGGATTATGAAGAAGGATTTAATTGCCTTACAGAAGCACTTAAGATGGAAACAGAACTGGGTATACAACACTTCTCATTGAGAACTCTTATACTGCTTGAACTAATCTGCAGTCATCTTGAAAATGCGAAGAAGTTAATAATAGAGAATTCGAATGACCCTGCCATCCATGTGCGTGGTTTTGAGTATCTGACGAAGTTGGTCCTAACAGAGACCAATGAAGAGTTCTTAAATGTTTGGAGAGAATATAAAGATTCAAAGGTTACTATGTTGAGAGAAGAGATACTGTATATCTTTGCTGAAAGGCTTGCTAAGTTAGATCCTGAAGGCTTCTTAAAGGAAGTACGTAGATGGGAAAATCTATACGCGGTTGAGCAGATGAAGCTTTCACTGTTTTATGTCTTGCTTGCAAAATATTCATACTACAACTTCGTAGGAAACAGTCTCCGTAGAGATCTAACAGAATGGGAGATATGCCGCTTAGCTAAAGTTATGGAAATCAATCATCCGTTCTTAGCTGGGAAAAGCTTCAAAGAGTTTCAGAATAACATCCTGATAAATTTCCTAGAAGTTTTCAAATTCATTGACCCTGATATATCCATTGAGGATTTTGTAAGACTTTTTGCTAGTTTACTTTTTGACGCATTTTCAACAGACGAGGTTTACATCAGGGTAAAAGATGACAAAATAGGTGTCGATTACATCTTTTCTACAACAAGGTCTATACCAGAAGGCATAGTTTTTAACTTAAATCCATTGAGAGTTAAGTTAATAGATATGGTAGACGAAGATTGCGAGGCCGTTATCTATTTGTCGTCCAGCACATTTTCATCGGACGATGAAAATGAAACGGAACGAATCATAAACATACTGGAGGAGACATTTGTTAGTCAGGTTAAGGCAATCGTATCACGTGAGATATCCAACAGAGATTCTCTCACTAATCTTTACAGTAGATGGTACATCGACAAGGTACTCTCCGAACTGCTCAAGGATTTCAAAATAAACGGCACAACCTTTACTGTATTCATGGCTGATATAGATGATTTCAAGAAGGTAAATGATACATACGGGCATTTGAAGGGTGACGAGGTACTCAAGGAAATTGCTACCATTATCAAAACTTTTGTGGGGAAGAATGGTACTGTGGGAAGATACGGTGGGGAGGAATTCATAAGCATAGTTATGTTCGACAAGGACGAAACTTATGAGTTATGCGAAAAGATCAGAACGGCAATAGAGGAAGAGTTAAGAAAGAAATTCGGATTTACCATAACTGTAAGTATAGGGATAGCCTCAGTACCAGAAAGGGTAACAGAAACAGAACTCATGGGACTTGCTGATCAAAGGCTTTACAAGGCAAAAGAAACTGGAAAGAATCGAACAGTTAAAGAGTAAAAAGAGTAATTTGTATTAACTCTGTTCTGTAATGTATTTAAGAAATGTAATTAAGATTAGAGATTAAACTCGTAGGTGAAAAGTATGGAGGTAGTCAAATTTATAAAGGAAACTTACTGGAGTAAAGATTACATAGTAGAAATTGATGGTAGCGTGAAAGTAGCCAAATTCGTTTATGATGGGCTTATTCATTCACCGAGTGACGTAGTTTTGAAATCCGAGTCAGCAAGAAATGTTTATGGCATTTTAGTTCCAGAGAGGTTCTTGTTTGAAAATGGAGCAATTCTGATATACGATTTGGAGAAGTACGAACCGTTGTATGGCAAAAGAAACGAAATAGACGAAATAAATGAATTAGCTGCACAGGTTATGTTGAATGCTATGAGAAATATCTTGCACGTTCCAAAGTTATTTCTTCCTTTCATTGGGTTAGATGACATCATAGTTTCCGATGGAGATATAAAAGTATTCTTGCCGTTTGTTCAAGATCTTGACTATGTTATAAGACAGGCTGAAAAAGAAGGTACATGCCCTATATACATTGCTCCGGAAGTATGGAACGGCGAGATATCTGACAAGTCAACACTTTATGTCTTTGGGAAAATTATAAGTGATTTGACCGAAAATGATGTCATGAAACAGATAGCTTTTCAAATGAGCAGTGAAGAACCGGATAAGAGAACATTCAGTGAGGAAGTCCCGTACTACAGAATCTCTGGTAGAAAGAAAACATTGAGAGTAAAGAGAATATCTAGGGCGGAAGAAGAGGAAATACTCGGACTTATTCGCTCATCAGAGAGTATCTATAATTACGTTGGGATAATTGGTCCCCAACGTGTTGGTAAGACAACTGTAGTAGAAAATCTAGAGAGTTATCTCCGAGAGAGTGGAATCCCATTTATTCATGCTGTAACAGGTTCTGATATAATAAGTCAAACCCTGCAACTCGTTTCTGATAGGATTTCGAAAGAACTTCTCGACGAGCTGATGTATTGCGTAGAAAATGTTTGCAAAATAGATACAGTCTCTATCTCGATTGTAGAAGCTTTGTCTAATATCAAACGCATAGTAATCTTTGTTGACGACTATCAGGAAACACCAGAAGGTTTGAGGGTACTTCTGAAAAAGATATCTGAGCTGGACAAATCAGGGAGAATTATCATACTCTGCTTCTCTATAGAGGAATTTGAAGAGTTTCAGCAAAAAATCTATATAGAGCCATTTACAGTAGATCTAACTAAGGAGATCATCGTAAATTCGATAGGAAATGTGGGAAACTTGGACATTCTAGCAAAATGGTTGACCTCTGTGTCGAACGGACTACCAGGACTCATCGTGGAGTATTTGAAATATCTGTATGAAAACGAGATATTATCTTACAGGGATGAAAAGTACTATTTTGATCTAGATGCTGTCGAGGATATAGAAATATCTGATGTTATCTTCGAGAACGTATACAGATACTTGAGCAAAAAAGAGAGATACTTGGCAATTCTTGGTCAGAAGTTTTATGAAAGTGAGATAAAAAGTCTTGAGTCTTTGCTGAATGTAAAATTTGAACTGTCTGGGCTTATTTCTGAAGGTATCATATACAAAGAATACAACAGGTTCAGATTTGCCCTAAAACAGTATTGGGAGATACTGTATAGTTCGATTACGGAAGATGAAAGGACCAATTTACATAAACAACTTTCAAACATTATCGCGGATCCTGAAAAAAAGGCCTGGCATCTTGAAATCATTGGGGAAACGATGAGCGCTGTCACAGTTTATCTGAAGAACATCTACGAACGTTTCAATTATTATTCTTCCCCATCGCTTGTGAGAAGTTTGATAGAACATGTGAAAGATATGATCGGTGATAGAGTATCCTATTCTGTTATAAAATTTGAAGTAGAATTAGCTGAAAGAACCGAAGAATTAAACGGAATACAAGACTTGGAAATTCCGGATACGGAATTGTACAGTTATTATAAAGCGCTGAGATCATATATAACGTTCGATAACGAGGAAAGCATAGAAATCTTGGAAAGATACCCGACAGGTTACGGGAGATTTGGTGCCTTAAAGAGAAAACTGTTGTATCTGAGGGCCAGATTTGAGAAGGAACGAAGAAGGGCAGATTTCTATGGGGAGACAGTTGAAATTATTTCACAGCTTGATGAAAAAAACTTTCTGCATGCGAAGATTCTAGTCGAGGCATATATATTCCTTTCCAATTTAATGTCTACCAATCCCCAGGGAAGCATGAAGTATCTCAAAATTGCTGAGAAAATAGCTTTAGACTATAACATAGCTCATAGACTTCCAACGATCTATAACAACATGTCTGTTAATGCTTCTTCTGCAGTTATTTCTATGGAGTATTTAAGAAAATCTATGGAAACTGCTGAAAGGATTGGGTTACCTGCGAGGGGTTTCTATGCAAGGTTGAATATGCTTTATCATGCCCTTTATTCCGGAAATATAAAAGAATTTGTGGATGGTATCATGGAAATTCGTCCAAAACTCAAGATACTCGGTTTAAGAAATGAGCTCATATACTCAAATATCCTAGAAGCCTATTATCATGCCTACAACTTCGAGCTCGACGAAGCACTCGAACATATAGATGAGTGTGTGAATGTCTATAAGGAGAAAGGCCTTGATATTGAGAAGGTATTTATGCATTTCATCAACCGTGATCTAGAAGGAGTAATGAGACTACTGGAAGAAGGAAGCCTTGATATAACTGATGAACGGGTCAAAGATATAGTAGAAGTGTTGAAGAGTATTGGTACCGATGTTTTGCCTGTTAAGTGGGAGAATTATGTAAATTCACAGAACAAACTATTCAGAGAAGAACTACTCGCAGTTCTAGGTGAGGAACTTACAAAAAGTGTTCCAAACCTTGTTAGAAGAGAACTCGAGCATCTGGAGGTAAACTTCATACTCGATGGGGCTTTACTCTCTTTAGCCTTGCTGTATGAAGGATACGGTCACTATTACAAGACAGTAGGCAACGAATATAAAGCAAGAGTATACTATGCAAAATCTGCAACGATTTATAGAGACATAGGTCTGACAAATGCCTTTAAGGAAATATCAGAAAGATATGGGATAAGTAGCGAAAAAGTCGTCTCGCACATGCAAACAGAGGATTCTGGAAACAGTGAGTTGCCATTCGAAATCCTTTCAAGTTTGAGAATATTGGATACAGAAGTGCAGCCAGAAACCCTTTTGAATTATTTCATTTCGAAAATCATATCCATACTTCCTGTGAACAATGCCTATATGAGGATTCAAGATGATGTTCTTGATAAGGTACTTGAAGCTGGAATAGGCGAATTCAAAAGTTTTTCAAATGAATTTGCGAAACTATCGCCATTTGAGGTCTATTTAAGAGATAACATAGATGAACACGCACTCTATGAGATATACGTGTCGAATCGGAATTTGGTATTGCAGAAGAAGTTTTACGAGGATGTCATTTCTTCCGTACAGGTGTTAGAGTACGGTATAGTATCAGTTTTAAAAGGATTATTAACGAGGCTTAGAAGCTTCGTTGATCCGCTGACAAAACTGTATACTCGGTATTATTTTTCTAAATTGCTGAGTCTACACTTTGAAAATACTGTCAACTTCGGGTCACCTTTAAGCGTTGTAATGTGTGATATAGACAACTTCAAGAAAATCAACGATACGTATGGTCACTTAGTTGGCGATGAAGTTCTCAAAAAAATTGCAAAAATTTTTAGGGAAAACGTTCGAAACACTGATATTCTCGGAAGGTTTGGCGGTGAAGAATTCGTCATGCTTTTTCCAGGTTTGGAAATAGATGAGACCGTAGGAATATTGGAAAGGTTAAGACGTATGGTCAGAGATCTTGAAGAATTTCCATTTAGAATTACGCTTAGTTACGGTGTTTCTAATTATCCAGCGTCTGGAGTGGAGTTTCATGATCAGCTGATACAAAATGCAGATATAGCGCTGTATCATGCCAAAAGTACAGGAAAGGATAAGATAGTCGTATATACGGAGGGAATGACAGGTGGATTGCATGCATGATGTTTATAATAGAGTAGATAAGAAATTAGTAGAGTTTTTATGGGATGAAGGTTGTGATCTGCTTTTTGACGAACCTCTTTCTGCCCATGTAAGTTTTAGATTGGGGGGGAAGGTACGTCTTTTTGTTATTCCAAACTCGTTGAATAGCTTCATAGTAGCTATTAGTTCCTTTAAGAATGAGGGCATAGAGTATCGTATAATTGGTAAGGGGACTAACATCTTACCATCTGATGAATATAAGGATTTCATCGTTGTTTCCACAGAAAGAATAGACGAAGTAAAAACTTCTGATGGTTATGTCTATTCAACTGCTGGCACTCCTTTCAAAAAACTCTGTTTGTTTGCCATGGAAAATGGTTTGTCTGGACTTGAGAAAGCCTACGGACTGCCTGGTAGTGTTGGTGGAGCGATATACATGAATGCCGGTTGCTATGGTTGGGAGACTAGTGAAAGAGTTGTTGAAATAGACGTGTACGACGGTAAAAATATATTTACGATTTCCAACTTAGAGGCTGAATTTGAATATAGGACTAGTCTGTTCAAAAAGAACAAAGATCTAATTATCTTGGGTGCAAAATTCAAGCTTTGCCCAGATAATATAGAACATATAAAATCGCTGATGACCGAGACAATTAGAAAAAGATATGAGAAACAACCACTTGAATATCCAAGTGCCGGGAGTGTTTTCAAAAGACCAAGGCCGGATTTTTATGTTGGAACAGCTATAGAGTCGTTGGGACTTAAAGGATATTCTGTAGGCGATGCTCAGGTTTCGGAAAAGCATGCCGGATTTATAATAAACAAAGGAAATGCGAAAGCCAATGACGTCTTTGAACTAATGGACTTCGTAAAAGCGAAGATCAAGCAAGCATACCAAGTTGATCTAGAGACTGAAATAGAAATTTGGCAGTAATTGGCAATAAGACGTAACACCATAATTGTTATAGGTAAGGCACACAACGTTATAAAGACAAAGGAGGGTATAAAGATGGGACTTAAAGGGCATCTGGTATGGGACAAAAGAGAACGACAGGAGATTGAGGAGTTTTCGAATGAGTACAAGAAGTTTATAGAATTTGCTAAGACCGAAAGATTGACAATTGCCTATTTTGAGGATTTGCTGAAAAAATCAGGATTCATAAAAGTAGAAGAATTCACAGGGGTGGAGGATCAGGTTTACTTAGCCAATAGGAGCAAATCGCTCATCGCAGTAAAGGGAAACATCAAAAATGGTATCAACTTTGTTGTTGCTCATGTTGATTCACCTCGTTTGGATCTTAAGCCCTATCCATTTTATGAGGAATCGGAAATAGCACTTGTAAAGACACATTATTATGGTGGCTTAAAGAAATATCAGTGGTTCAGCCTTCCGCTTGCGTTGGTTGGAATTGTTGTCAAAGAAAATGGAGAGAAAATAGATGTATGCATCGGCTGTAGTGATAAGGATCCTGTGTTTGTGCTTCCTGACCTTTTACCACATCTCGACAAGGAAGACAATAAAGTCAGCGAGCACTTCAAGGCTGACAAGATGAACGTAGTTCTTGGCTCGATACCACTACAAGGTGAAGAAAATGAAGCAGTTAAGAAGAATGTGTTGAAACTAATAAAGGACAAGTATGGCATAGACGAAGAGGACTTTGTAAGTGCTGATTTGGAGCTCGTACCAGCACTGAAACCCCGAGATGTTGGTATAGATAGCAGTTTCATCGGTGCATATGGGCACGACGATAGGATCTGTGCATATGAGGGTGTTATGGCACTTCTGAACGCTCAAACATCCGAAAATCAGAAGGCTGTTGGCGTGATATTATTCGACAGAGAAGAAATTGGCAGTGAGGGAGATTCAGGTGCTCAGGCAAGATTTTACAAGGCATTCTTGAGAAAGTTGCTCAAGATGAGAGGTATCTCCGATACTGAAAGTGCATTGGATGAGATAATAGCAAAATCCACAGTTCTATCTGCCGATGTGACAACGCTCCAAGACCCTTCCTATCCTGAAGTTCACGACAAGATCAATGCGGCAAAAGCTGGCTATGGTGTCGGACTAGTCAAATATACTGGTCGTGGTGGAAAAGGTGGAGCAAGCGAGGCTCATGCCGAACTAGTAGCACGTGTGAGAGGCATTCTCAATAAAAACGGTATCTCTTGGCAACCAAGTTTGCTCGGTAAAGTTGATGTTGGCGGTGGTGGAACAGTTGCAAAATTCCTTGCGCAAGAGGGTTTTGATACGATAGACATGGGACCAGGACTTTTAGGTATGCACTCACCATTTGAATTGGTTTCAAAGGCAGATTTGTACGAAACCTACTTGGCATTCAAAGTACTGCTCGAGAAATTGTGATATAATGAGTCTTACTGTTATTTTGCAATTCTAACGAGGTGAAAAAGGGTGAAGAAGAATGGGGATGAGATTTACAGCCATGTAGAAGAGCTGTTGAGAATGATATGTTTCAAGATCAGAGTGCAAGGTAGAATAGTATTGAGGGATTATGCTATTACACCAGCACAATTTGATTTAATGCAGAGAACATATTTCGACGGCCCACAGACTATGACAAGACTGAGCCAAACACTTGGAATTGCGAAAAGTACAACTACAGGGTTGGTCATGAGACTTGAAAGAGATGGTTTTTTGCGAAGGAAACAAGGCGAAACGGATAAAAGAATAGCCGTTGTTGAAATCACAGAACTAGGTAGAGAAGTTATAGAAGCAGTGATAAAGAAACGAGTGGAGTATGTAAAAGAAGTAATGGAGGAATTCTCGCTAGATACCTCCGACAGGATATATCATTCGCTGATAGAATTGTCCAAAATAATCAAAGAAAGATAGGAAAGGTAAGAAGTGAGGAGCGCTGAAACGTGGATAGTAAGAGTCTTTCCTTTATTTTTCACCGCAATGCTTTTACTTTTGTTTTTCTATTACTATTCATAAGCTTCAGCTATGCGCTTACTGTAGTTGGTGAGAATGGCAGTATTGTTTATTACAACGAGAAATTGATAGGTGCCATTAAAGATCACCAATTATCCTTTGAAGTGCAGTTACCGGGTGTGTTAAAATTAGTCAAACCTGGATATGTGCCTTTTGAGAAATTGATAACCGAGGATGGTACTGTAATTGCAAATCTTGCGCTACCAGCATACTTGAATATATCCGTTGAACCAGCTGATTCAATGGTATACATAGATGATAAGCCAGTTGCGAGGAATGGTACAAAGATCTCTTTAGAACCCGGCGAGCATTTAATAAGGATAACGTCACCTGGTTTTACAGAAAAAATTATGAGTATATATTTGAACCCATACGAAGAAAAAGAACTGAACGTTACCCTGAAAACAACCGTGACATTGAATTTGGACTCTGTTAAAAAGATCGAAAATGTATTTTTCAACTTTGAGAAAATAACGATTCCCACAGTACTTGAAGTTCCCCCAGGCAAGTATAGAGTTGTTCTTCCACAAGATTTCGTTAATTTGATTCAGGATTTTGAGGTCCCTTCTACGGATACCTATACATTTTTGGTCGACTCAAGGCAATACAAAAAAATTACTGTCCTAGGAAAGCCCGAAAATGCCATTGTCAAAATAGGAAATGATTTTTACAAATCTCCCGTCGAAACCAAGCTTGTTGAGGGTAAGTATGAAGTGCAGATCAGTTTGGACGGTTACAATGATTTTAGTACGCAGATATCCCTTAGTAACGACTTAGTTTTACACTATACGCTGGAGCCAAAAGAACAAATTAGTCTGCTTTTTGACGTTCCTGATGTTTCTGTTGAATTCGATGGCTTTAATCAAGAACCGTTGGTAAAGCGTTTGTGGTTTACGACGATAAAACAATTGTCTAGCTGTGGTGATTCAGAGAGTATCATATGGTTCGGTTTCAGCGACGGTACTTTGAAAAGACTACCTAAATCTATCCCGATTGCATTGGGCAAAGGAGTTCAAGCGGTTGTAAACAACACGATACACACAGGGCCAGGGATAATCCAAGTAAATCCAAAGCAGTTAGTAAAGGTTCTCAGAGGTTTGGATGTGAGTGAACTGATTGCTGAAAGCCCAATCGTTTTAGACAGTACGGAGTCATGCCTGGTAAACATATATTCAAGAAGCGTTCTCGATGTTTTTGTAAACGATGCGTACATCGGAAGAACGCCCATATATTTGATGGACTTACCTGCTGGAGAATACACATTCACTTTTAAGAAGGATGGTAACGAAGTACACAAACAGACTGTACTAATTGAAAGTGGAAAGCTAAATGAAGTCAAGGTGAACAAGTCAACTACCCACGGCCTAT
>DPIB01000014.1 GCA_003522805.1 Fervidobacterium sp.
CTCACCCCTCTAAGATGAATTTTATCATTCTCTTAATTATCATCCAAATACTTCATGGGGTGAATATGCACCTGCCTTATATTTCTTCAAATCCAAGTTCCTTTAAATATTCATTAAGTTTCTTTTCTGTATTAGTCATATTTGTTTTTAGTTCCTTTATTTCCTTTAACACATTGTCTATATCTATTTCTTCCTCTTTTTCTGTTGTGTCAACATATCTGCTTATGTTTAGGTTGTAATCATTGTCTACTATATCCTGTTTTTCTACTACTGAAGAATATTTTTCAATGTCCTCAAATTTGTCAAATGCCTCAACTATTCTTTGTATATCTTCATCCCTTAACTTATTTTTATTTCCGTCCTTAATAAATCCTTGGCTTGCATCTATAAATAAAATTTTTTCTTTTCTTTCCTGTGGTTTGTTCTTGTTTATAACCAACACAGCAGCAGGTATACCTGTTCCATAGAATATATTTGAAGGAAGTCCAATTACAGCTTCAATTAAATCATCATCTACAAATCCCTGTCTTATCTTTTGTTCTGCACCACTTCTAAATAAAACTCCATGTGGTACAACTGTCGCCATCATTCCCTTATCATTTAAACTTGCCACCATGTGTGATACAAAAGCTAAATCACCATAGGATTTTGGAGGTATTCCATAATGAAATCTATCATATTTATCATTTTGTGCCTCCTCATATCCCCAATTCTTTAGGCTAAATGGTGGGTTTGCAAGTATCTTATCAAATGTTTTTAAATGTCCTGCCTCTGTGTGCATTGGATTTCTTATTGTATCTCCCTTTTGTATGTCTGCTCCCTTTGCACCATGGAATAACATGTTCATTTTACAAATTGCCCAAGTTGAAAGATTTATCTCCTGCCCAAATAAAGAAACATTTTTAGGATTTCCTCCATGTTCCTTTATATATTGAATAGACTGAATAAGCATACCACCACTACCACAGGTAGGGTCATATATTCTTTCTCCCTCTTTAGGCTTTACGATATTCACCATTACCTTTACCACTTCAGCAGGTGTATAGAATTCTCCACCCTTTTTACCACTCACATCTGCGAATTCCTTTATAAGATATTGATAAGCGTCCCCTAAAACGTCCTCTGACTCCAGATTTGAATTTGCAAGGTTTACACTATCAAATTTAAGTATAAGTTGTGAAAGCTTTTTATCTGGAACTCTTTCCTTGTCGTTATAGTTCGCTGTTGTAAGCACCCCAACAAGTTCGGCATTTTTAGGACAATCTTCAATTGCCTTAAATGCCTTATCAAGTGCAGGTCCTATATTTAGATTTAAGTCTCTAAGCTTTTCCCATCTTGCTGCTTCTGGTACAAAGAAGGATTCATAAAGTGTTGGGTCCTCCAATAGAATTTCTATTTCCTCATCAGGTATCCCCTGCTCTTTAAATTCATTTTTTAATTTTTCTCTTTCCTCATCAAATTCGTCATTTAATCGTTTCAAAAAAAGCATACCAAATATGTAGTCTTTATACTCAGAAGCAGAAAGCTCTCCCCTTAATATGTCTGCACAATCCCATAGTATTGATTCTAATTCCTGTAAAGTAAGCATTGCCATTATCTCAACCTCCGTCTATATTAAAAAATACTTTATAAATACTTTATTCACAAAAATATTTTAACATAAATTCTAAAAATCAAACACACTTTTTCTTATTCACCTTTATTCTGCACATACGCCTAATCTCTTAATTTTTTTGATATATTTTTTGTCAAGTATTTCCTTGCATCCAGGTAAATTTATACTACAAAACAAAAAAGCCCTGATTTCTCAAGGCTTCTATCTATCGTATCAATATGTTGTTCAAATTTGGTGGAGCCGATGGGATTTGAACCCACGGCCTCTACCGTGCGAAGGTAGCGCTCTCCCAGCTGAGCTACGGCCCCCTATTAGCCTTATATCTGGTATATCTTACAATTGATACAATCCATGGATGTATTTTATCATATACAATGTACTTTAGCAAGAGTATTTATCCTTCTACTCACTCTTCTTGATGCAAAATTTCGTTTGAGGAAAAAGAACATGTGGTATAATTGTAACGTCAGTTATTTCTCACGAGTTTTAAAGGATGAACAAGCTAAGAAGAAGTCAGGAGGAGTGACGGAAATTGAAAAGGTACAAATTCAGAAAACCTAGGAGGTATATGGTTGGTCTTATTTTGATTATCGCTGCAGTGGTTATTACTTTCGTAGTACTTATAGTATACAATAACAATCAGACTAAATTCAATAGATCTTACAATGATTTCACTACGCTTACCATACGAGAAGTATTTGAAAATGCGCTATCGAATTTGACAACTCAATTCAACATGTTTACTCCACCAGTATTAATTGGAAGTGATGATATTGGGAATACATATTCCCTAACTTTTTCTGATGATCAATTACTTATGAAAATTAACGGTCAGGTCGTACAAGATACCGATACAACATATGAAGAAATATATGCTAAGGCGTTGTACAACATCGTGATGAAAATTCCACCATCAGATTTTTCAGCTCAAGATCCCAAAGCTCTGAGTAATTATCTGACAGAATCAACATACTATTATGTCAGAAAGGATGGAACAGATTTTCTCGTATTGACGGGAAAAAATGTGCGGAACGAGGCGACAGAGTTTTGGTTTATGATAAGGAAAGTAAATGGAAAACTTAGAGTGAATGTTGAAAAGATAGTAGTGGATGGAAGAACTTTAACGCCAAGTGAATCCAAACTTCTTCTCTCCAAAATATACAAGAAGACCATTGACACTGATCTGATCGACGCAATAAAGAATAGTTATCTAAAAGGTTTTACATTATCATCCATAGGAGAGACATTTGAAAAACTACCAAATGCGCGATGGAATGTTAAAGATGAAAACCAGAATTTGGTCGAACTGAACGCAACCGAGGTCATTGATGGAAAAGAAGTAGCTTTGACTATTGGATTCAAGATCGACGAAGTGGGGCAAACGGTGGTACCATATTTCCTTGTAAATGGGAAGGAAATTGAGTCAAGCAGTATTCCTAACTACTTGAAGTACATTTACAGCAAATATGGTCGGATATCTTCTCAGGAAGAGTTACAGGCACTTGTTGATAGAATTTTACGTTCGAATGTTCCGAACACTTCTGAGACATTTGGAAAGCTTTTTTCTGAAAAGCTTTCTAACTTGGAATGGAATATTTCATACAAGACCACAGGTACAGAAATAAGGATGGATAGTATAACAAAAGAAGGCTCTGAAATCTCTCTAACATTTCTTTTTTCCAATGGTTCCATTTATCTTGTTACTGGCAAGATAGATGGGAAGGAAGAAAAACCTGCGACAATACTGAGTGAACTTGCAAAAGCGGCTTCAAATAAAATGGTTGAAGTTGTCCAGAAGGGTCGAATAATAAAAGGCTCCACTTTTAGTAACAACAAGAGTGCATTTGAAAACTTCCTGAAGTCACCAAAGTGGTATTATGATGAAAAGATGGATAGAGTGATTTTAACAGGGACCGGTAAGTACTCATCTCAGCAGTGGAATTTCAAGTTTGTGTTTGAAATTTTCTTTAACCAAGAACCAGTTTTGGAATATGTGTACATGAATGATACGAAAGTAATCGACGAGTTAGTAGACTATATCATTTCTCAAGTGTTTAACGTTGACACAATTGGTTCTAATTTGGTTGAATTAGTTAAGAGTACGATTTTCTACAGGAATACCTATGAAGATATTCTTGGACCTACTGGTTGGACTCTTGACAGAAATTCTGACAGTGTAGTTTTCTCTAACAAGAAGTTGAAGGTACGTTTTTACGTTGAGCCATCGGGAAAGGTGAAAATCTCAGAGCTGACATACTTGGGAAAAGACTATTCAAGTCAGTCATTCGAAATCATTAAACTTCTGGAAGAGGGTGAAAACATCGAATCTGTGCTTGGAAGAGAACAACCAAAGGAGCAACCAGTTGAGCAGAAGGCAACTGAGGAGACACAACAGCAGTCAACAGAAACAGAAACAGAAGATTATGTTCCTCAGTATGGTCAATTTTAGCTTTACGAAAGAGGATATCTTAAATGTTCCTTACATCATACTTTTTTCTATTAGTTCCTATCGGCTGTGGGAGGTAATAAGTTGAGTTCCATAATGTTGCTTATAATATCGTTTATTATTACAACGATCACAATTCCATTATTTGGGAGAATGGCTTACAAATATAATATAGTTGACAAACCTGATGGTGTCTTGAAGCCGCATGAGAGAGTAACACCATATTTAGGTGGAATTTCAATATTCTTAGCTGTCGTGTTTACAACCCCATTTGATCTGATAACAAAATTATCCCTTACTTTATTAGTCCTTACAGGTCTTATAGATGATGTTAGAACGCTTAGTCCAAGGATACGGCTTTTGGTAGAATTTGTGGTTTCGATCTTACTCACGTTCAAGTACATTGGTATCAATCTCCTATCACCCGTATACATTATAGCGATAGTCACCCTCATAAATGCTGTGAACATGATGGATGGTATGGATGGCATATGTGCAAGCGTTTCACTAATATCAGCTGTGGGACTTCTATTTACAGTATCATCAAACTATGACAAGTTGCTACTTTTCACACTCATTGGTGCTCTGTTTGGATACCTGATATATAACTTCCCTCCTGCAAGGATATTCATGGGCGACGCAGGTAGTTACTTAATAGGAGGAATATTATCGATCGCTGTTTTGTCATCTGGCAGACGAGGAGATTATACGGTAGTCTCAGCAATTATTTTCGTATCGATATTTTTTTTCGATCTTATAGCTGGGTTTACAAGGAGAATTTTGAATGGGCGTTCACCTTTCAATGGTGACAGAGATCATATATATGATAAAATTCAGAATAGACTGCAAGATAGTAGAAAAACGCTTTTTGTAGTCATAGGAATTCAGTTGATTATCTTCTTGGCAGGATATATTTCAAGGCAATCTGCAATTATGTCCGTTGTTTCATCGCTCTTTGTAGTCATTATTTACTTTTTCATTGGTAAGGTACTAGGCATACTGAAACAAGATAAATAACCTATAATTCAAACGGTGAGAACCTACAGGAGGCGAAGACTGTGCTGTCTACCTTTGAAGAATTTCTATTGTATGTTACGATCCCTTTGGTTGCGCTCTTTGCACACAAGGAGTATACCTATGAATTTAGTACACCTAAGTATGCTATTTTGTGTGTTGCAACTTTGATACTTGCTGTGTATTTACTCATCAGGTTGTTCAAATCAAAGCAGTTACGTTTTTTTGCTACACCAGTACATTTTGCCTGGCTTACCTTTGCTTTCGTTGCAATTGCATCTACTATCAACACGTACAGAGACAATCCATACTTTTTCAGACAGTCTATTGATATTGCACTCTATCTATTGCTGAACGTCGTCCTTTCGTTTTATTTCAGTTCCCGGTTGAATGATAAATCCAAGATAATCAAATTACTATTTGTATTCCTTTTGACCGGACTATTCATAGCCATAAACGCTATACTGAACTTCTACGTAGGGTATGACCTTTTCCTTGGAAACGTTGGTGCACCGTTTGAGAGGGGAAGCATAAAAGCGAATATAGGCAATGTTATATTCGTTTCCAACTATTTGAACATGCTCCTACCAATCGCGTTGTATTTCCTCCTAAGCTTGGATGTTGGGGCACTGAGTACAAAGAAATTCGGTAGTGCTTTGATATTAAAGATTGTCGCACTCATTTCTGCCATACTTTACTTTGATGTGATTATTTTTTCCCAGACCCGTTCGGAGTATTTAGCACTGGTAGTTGAAGCTATATTGATACCGTTAATCTATTTCTTCTTCATTAGGAAGAAAGAAGATACACATGTGAAACAACTGGAAAAGAAGGATCTAAAGTTTCTTAAAAAACTAAAAAGTCTGAGACGCATAACAGTAGCTGTGTTCGCAATCATGGTAATAATCATAATAGTGATTTATAACACACCAACCGTATTCAACAACTACGGATCATTTAAGATGACTGACAGGTTCAGTGCGATGTCCTCTGTTTCAAGTATAGATGAGAGATTTTTGTCTTGGTTTTCTACCATTTATATATGGAAGAACCACAAAATACTTGGACAGGGTATAGGAACGTATCAGGTGTATGGACTATATGGTATTTCTGATTTGGTAAATGATAAGCCTGAGTACAATTATGGATGGAATAATTTCAAACGTGCACATAACGATTATTTCCAAGTACTTGGTGAGACAGGTATACTGGGCCTCGCTATAATAATTCTAATGCTTGTTTTGCTAACGATCTACGTATTAAAGAATATGAAGAAGATCGAAATGAAAGATGACTCGATCTTGTTTGGAATGCTTGTCCTAAGTGGTATAGTGTTTGCATTCCAAAGTGTGTTTAGTTTCCCAGGACATTTGCTGCCAAATGCACTCTTTGCAACATTTGCAATCAGTGTGGGCTTGGGGAAATATTTTAACAAAGTCAATGGAAAAGAATATGTAATATCTGGTACAAAAGCATTGATAGTAGGTGTGGCTCTTGTCGCAGTTATAGGTACATCAACATATCTCCGATGGAACCATTTTGTTTCAGAAGTGTACTTTAGAAAAGGGAATGAAGCATTCAGCTATCTAAATGCAGTACGCGATTCACAAACACAAATAGAACAATATCTTAGTCAGTTAGATAGTATTGAAAATGAGCTTAAGGACTTCTCAGGACAATTCGAATACCTGAAACCTGAAACCTGGCACAAGATAAAGCAAGGAGAGGCGCAGAGACTGGGAATAATGTATAACCAAAGCCAGTCAGAAGGCGAGAGGGTGCAAACAATTGCAAATATCCGAGCTCAGATTGCAAACAACAAAGCAAGTTTGCTAAGTCAGAGACAGATGATACCAGGTGAGATAGAAAAATACTACACACAAGCTAAAGACTGTTTTGTAAAAAGTGTGCAGATAAATAAAACCTATGGAAAATCATTCTTCTATCTTGCAGCGTTAGCAACCGATCAACTCAGAATTGCACAATTGTCAGCTGCTTTGAGGACTTCGCCAGAGAAGGTCTTTGAACAGACATATGACGAGTATCAGACTCTGATATTTGAGCCATTTAGATACAGGTACTTTGAAGGTCTTTCTGAGTATGTCAAGAACAATCCAGAAATACTAGATCAGATTGATCTCGCAACGATGCAAGCCTTAGCCGATTCGATAGGCCTTTATGAAACATCGCTAAAGAGTTTCACCGAGAGAAATACATTTAGAGCTTTGGCAATGAGATATCATGGATTATATCAATATGCAAACATAATATTGTATAACTACACGGATGAAAGCGTACAAAAAGCAATGATTGCATACCCGTCAAGATTCTTCAATGGATATGCCAATTGGGTAAGAAAGACTGTTAATATCATGCCCGGAGGTTGGAATAGATTCCCAGACTGGAAGAATGTCGATATTGAATTGGCAACTGGTGGTGCGCAAGACATATATCGATATTTTGCAAACACTACAGTTCAAATTATGGATCCAGTGAATTATGAAGCAAGAGACCTATTAACTGACCTTGCACGAACAGAAATAAGAGCATGTGTATATATGGAAAAGAAAGGCGTTTGGGGTGTTCCTGACGGCGTTCTTGATCATCTTCATGCATTGGCACGTGAATATCGTTCAAGAATAGAGTATCAAGAAAGTCTTTACACATTGGAGCAAATAGTAGAGTGGTATAAAGAACCGTATACCGTGATATCTCAAAAAGTAGCATCACCTGAGGGATGGAAGACAAATTATGGTATGCTCGTTGAGGACTGGAAATCTGCTCTTGACAACATTTTAGAAAAAGATGAAAAAGGATACCTTTCCAACAGTCTTACACCTATGTTTGTAGACAAACTTAATCGTATCTACGACGCATTCCTTCAATCTGATTTTCGAACAATTGAAACAAGTTTCATAGAGGAGATGAATAAGTATCCACCAAGTTACTGGTCTCAGATTAATAAAGTCAGTATCTGGAAAAGCATGTCGTACAATGCTATGAGTGATTTCCAGACACAGCTAAGCGCCCTTAGTTTCTCAGATACCGCTAGACAAGAATTGACTAGTCTGTTACAAAGCGTGATATCAAACAACTTGATGTTAGTATACGAGCGGTACCTACGATTCAAGAGTCATTATGATTCTGCAAAGCAAGAGCTACTGCAGATGGCACAAGAACTTACACAATTCTACAGTGATTTGGACGAAGAGCACATACTTGCCGACTGGTCTGAAGTCTCGTTTAATTCACCAATAATGACGAGTAAGGAAGAAGTCATGAACCATTTGAATGAAGTACTGGAAAAATATAGTGAGCAATAGTAAATAGAGGAGAAACGTCACTCATAGACAGACCGATACTCCAAGTATCGGTCTGTTTTCTTTAAGACCTAACGGTTGTAGAATGCAGTGGACTGTTATAGTATCATGCATATATGGAATTTGTATGCCCTATAATCCGCTGCAAGCAGTTTTTTTCTGATGAAACAACCATTCTATCATCTCTTTTGTTCTATACGCAGGAATCCATGAGGCATGTGGTGAAAAACCTAACGAAGCCATGTAACCCTTTGGGTACTCAGTATACCTGATAGTACCGCCCAATTGCGTAAGTACCTCCGCAATCCTTCGCGAATACTCGATAGGTACTATGTTATCGTCTACAGCATGGAATAACCATAAAGGAATATGCTTTATCATGTCCAATTTCATTATATTCCCCCCACCACATACAACAACTGCTGCAGTAAATTTGCAAGGATGCAGCATCAAAAGTGAGATTGTTCCGAATCCCCCCATAGAAAGTCCAGTTACATAAATTCTATCTAGATCAATTGGATGCTTATCACATATTATGTCAACGATAATTGATACGGTAGCAAGTAATGAATTCGGCCGGAACTCATCAGTCGAAGTAGTGCGAATTGAAACTCCCCAATACCCGTCTGCCGGGCACTGCGGAGCTAACACGAAGCATGGATGCTTTTCTTGCACTTCATCACTTGCCCAAATAGTTGCACCTTCATTTGCAGTTATCTGTGCTTGGTTGTCATTGCCCCTCTCACCAGCACCATGTAGAAAGACCACCAATGGATACCTCTCTCCAGGTATAGTTTTTGGTTCAAACAACCTATAAGGCACTGTTACAAACTCATCCTCATATATAAACGGCTCAAAACATTCCAAATAATTCTTCTCTGCCATATGCATACCTCCATGTTCAGTATGTTCAGTATTTGACACCATCTCAAACTACCAAGCATATCCCAGACAATTATACTACTCATCACTGATTTCCATGCAACTCGTCAGACTGAAAGTAGAATACCCAAAAGTCATTAGTTATACCATAGTGTATAAAACATAACTATATACATATTAATATATGAATACAGTATTATGAGAGATATATATTTAATATATAATATATCCTTAAGTACGACTTATGTACTATAGGCTCATAAAGATGTTATCATATGGGTACTAACATAGGGTCTACTAACTAATATCGGTGGGAAACAGAAAAAGGAAGTAATGATGTGAATATTCTGCGGGAAATACAAGGCAACAGCATATGAAGAACTTCCAACACATGTATTCATGCGACTTAGCACCAGATAAATTCATCGATTCGTTTAAATGGCCTACAACACTGTTTTCACACCCGACATAGAAAAAATATCGTCAGAGTATTTCAGAAACTCTTGTAGACCATTCTATGGGCACAGGTAGGAGTAAGACTAGCCTGAGCTGTCGAGAACCCTAGAGATTACACAGTTCATCTTGATGGAAACACTAACAAAAAATCAATACCGAAAAGAGTCAGACGTTAGTCAACCACTCGAAATCCTACGACTTCATCAGAATTTCCATTGCTCTGTCGGTTTGTCCTGGGAACAAATCGATTGGAACTTTCTCCTTACCAAGTCTTGAGGCTACCATAAAGCGGGCACACTCAGTATTATCCCCAAGACAATAACGCTTCTTCATAAGCTCTGCTGTAGCAGGCATATCTTTCATCTTGTTATTGAAGAATGGACATGTTCTTAGTGATGGACATTCCATGGTCTTCTCCCCTCCTGATCTCAACATAGAAATACTTAGGAAAGCTTTTCGTCATTTGCTTCAGTCTGACTCTTTTCGGATAGTAATATTGAAGCTTGTGAATTATACCACATACGATGAGTAACTATAACTTATACCATATTTTACGTATGAAATGCTATAATATATAATATTATTTTGAAATATATATAATATAATTAGTTTTATCGAACAATGATATATAGACGTAGGGTGCGAAATTCCACAAAGTGATACAGTAAACGATAGAGAAAAAGAGCTGAGATCGTTGATTCTCAGCTCCGTTTATGTAAATACACAACCTCTTCTGGAATGTCTCCAATTCGTAGTTCCTATTGTGGCGATAACATTTACAAACTTGTGTGCCTTAGTAGCATTCTTGAAGAGCGTTTCGATCCCTTTATCATTTTCCTGCAAGAAGACTTCCACTTCTGTAAGTGGATGATACATATACCATACTT
>DPIB01000176.1 GCA_003522805.1 Fervidobacterium sp.
AAGCTTGACTACTACGAGAAAACACTCCTCGAAAAAGATGAGCAACTGAAAGCTGCATTGGAGGAAGTTGAGTTACTCAAACAAAAGAACAATCAAAAATCAAACAAACAACAAAAATAAGGTCAACTTGCATTGAAAGTTCACCTCTAAGTTTGAAATGCAAACGTTTTCTGGCCATATGACTTTCCTTATCTGTAGAACAATAGCATTTTTCAACCAGTTAATTCAATTAAATTGCACCAAGTCCTTGCAACATCATTCATTTTTTGTTTCTTAAAGTCTCTTTTAGTTGATCCAAGTAGGATGATATCTTATCCAAATCCCTTTCAGATCTTTCCAAAGCATACGCGATCTTACTTTTTGGTGATTCAAGACTTATTAAACCAGCCAGTTCCTTAAAACTTATTATATATTCGTCTTCATACCTTTTCCCAGTTTTACTACTATAGGTAACTTTAATCTTGATTTCAATATTTACTTTATCGTTGAATCCTTCTGCTATGTTTGTCAAGAAAAATTCAATCTTCTGCTTAGGTGCAAAGTAGGCTACTCCATTTTTCACAAAACCAAGCTGCGATAAAAAGTAACCTTTAACAATTTCAAAATCAGGGTCAACTTCGAACTTTACTCCATACGCAGGTCCCTGACCAATGTTTTCAACAATCATGTCAAGAAGTTTTATATATTCCTCCCTATGTTGAATACTGATCGAAATCTTGGGTTCCGTTTGCGCTTCGCGCATCTTTCTAGTTTCGGACGTCAGCTGGTAAGTGAGGACTGCATATACAACTGTTGAAATAGCGACTACCCCAGAAAACACTAAAGATATAATATCCGATAGACTCAAGCTTCTCACCTCCAAGAAATAATATACCAAAGTAAACCCGAAAGCGAAAATAGAAATTATATAACACCTCTTTCTAAAATTGGACTATGCTTGAAGATTGTTATATGTCTTCAAACTTATCCCGTACCCGCATTACCAATATTTAGTCCTCATTGAATAGCTCCAGCACACTCATCTGATCCAATTTTATATTGGTCTTTCACTTGCGTCTTAATTTCTTCTTAGTCATATTCCCCCATATTTCCTTCCAATTCATATTGCCTTGCAACACCTTCCAGAGTCCTAGCGAAGAATGTAAAACCACGTTTTTTCATTTCGTTTGCCCGATTTTGCCAAAGTTCTGCCTTCTCTCTTTCATATTTCCCTGAAAGATCGTATTCACGAGCTCCTTCGGAATCAAAAATTTCTGAGAAATAACCATCTCGAATTTGTTCATTCTCAGGTTTGTCCAAAATCTCAGCCACCTCGAGGTTAATCCACAAACCACTTGGGTCAGGTGGAGTGTAGAAAAGAACGCGACCTACATGAAACATTGCCACTTCAAAGTGTCCAGATTTTCGAGCTTCATCGCTTACTCTATCCAGCCATTGTTTGAAAGCACTTACATAGAATGAACCATCTTTCGTCATTCCAGGGACAATTTTCCACATATTTAACAAATTCTGCATTGCTATAAGCCTTTTATCGTCGATCCTTTCCTCTAAATAATCATATCCTTCTTCAGCCTGGCCTTTTGGACGGTAAATTAACCTAACAACTTTAACAAAGAAATCAGGATCTGTAGATAAACGCTCCATAACCAATTTAGGCTCAGCATCGTAGTAGCCATTAAGAAGTGGTAAGTGTTTCCACTCTATTTCAAAGAGTGTCTCCTCGCTCACTTCTTTATCACTCTGAAGAATCTTAATAATTTCTACTATATCATAATCGCTAACAAAATAATTGTCTTCTTGAGATACATCCATCTTTAGTAGTGCATCGATAGCCTCTTTCTTCAATAGTTCCCCCGTATGAATATAATGGGCATGTATACAAAGAAACGCAAGAATGGGTCTATCATACTTTAGTAGATTCTTTACAGCGATAAACAGGTCACTTCTAGTCCTGTATGGATTTGCAACAACCTTTCTCCAGTAATCCTCGCTTTTTTCTCCTAAGAACTTTTCTAAATTATTCCATACCTCGCTTTCAAAGGGAAGCTTCAAGAACAAGTTCAATCTTTCATCAACAGACCAATCAGTGACATTTAGAGAATAAATCCACTGAAAACCTTTTGAGAAATAACAACCTTCAATATAACCAGTAATAAACTTTTGATCAGTCTCATAATTGGCATTTAGATAGGACGGTAATAGTTTTCTGTCATCTTCTTTATTAGATATACGTGCAAAAAAGTAACCAACTTCATATGGTTTTTCGACACTCCTAGCAAATTCAAGTATAGATTCTACATTTCCAATCTTATAAATCTCTTTAAGAGCTTCTACCTTACGATTTTCAACCATTTCATTCTCTTTTTCCTCGCCGAAACTTCTATAAAGATACTCAAAGCTCTCGCTTGAAAACAAATTTCTATATAAAAGATTTGGATCGGACGGTGCAAATTTAACTTCTAATTGTTCTAATAACTCTATCTTTTCTGGTGATAAAGCCCAACTTGCATTTGAAAATCTCTTATTTTTAGCTACTGTATAAAGTATAGCCCTCCAAATTGGCTCCTTTTCTTCATCCGTAACAAAATCATTTGATGAGGAAAGATATGTTATAAGATCATCAAAAGCCTTCGGAGGAACACTTGTTATTTCTTGGATTAATTCCCTTAGGTATTCAGGATTCCGTTTAGCCATTTCTACAGCAACTGATGCATACTCTTCTACTTCTCTTATATACTCTTCTCTTGTTGGTTGTTTCTTCCAATCTATCGGTATGTAATTCCTGAACATAGGTTTGCGATGCTCAATTGTAAATTGATACATACTCGGAAGAAGTTGAATCAAGACCTTAAAGGCTACGTCTGGATAATACCTTGCCATTGCATTGACAGCCGAAATTTTCTCTTCGAGTGATGCCGTCGTTTGAGGCATCCAAGGAAGCAATATTCTTACGATTGAGTTAAGAGGATGATTTTCTGTCCTTTCTTTTGGATAAAGATGAGCCAGCCCTGCCAAGGCGATTAGGCTTCTTTGTAGATGATCTTTGCTCCAAGCTAAAGTTTCAAGTGCTCGATAAAGTCCGAACATATAAGATTCTAATTCTCTAAATTGATTCTTATCTTGACTAAAGAATACTGCAAAAGCCCCAGATGGTTTACTTAGGGTATCTTCAACAATTGACAAAAATTCATCTGGATCAGCTTCTGCAAGAAGTGATAACAAGTTGTTCAGATTTGCCCATATTTTCCAGTCATCAGTTTTGAGAACTTCTCTCAATATGGAGCTTACGATTGAACCAGGGACATTAGGTGAGCAATTGTTCAAGTATGAAGCGTTAACTCCGATGAAGGCAATTGTTTCGCAAAGCCCTTCTTTGAGCTCCTGAGAATACTTTGGAATGATTCCAGAAACTAAAGAAACACTCTTATCCTCTAAAGTAGATTCAAAGATTCGGTCCTTTTCAGATAAGACTTTTATAGAAACCGACTTGATGACAGCTAAGTGCTGGTCATAGAAAAATGAAGCACACGCCGATAGAATTTCGTTTTTATTGCTAACCTTCCAATGACCATTTTTTACAACAATCATATCACTGTCATATTTCCTTATCTCTCTTAAATCATTCATCCAGTCTTCAAAATTCATGAACTGACTAACAACTTCTCTTATCACTTCCATGTCTCCGCGATATCTTTCGCTCCATTCACCAAAGATGGCTGCAAGAAACAATGAGTTTTCATAGTTTTTCAAAAAGGCTTTGGTTTTTGAAAATGGAAATTCCTTCTGTACTTCCGATATTCCAAAATTAAACAATTCAACTGGAGCTCGTAAGCTTGAAAAAATGTACCTTTTCTGCACCTCAAATGGATTTTGTGTAGTTTGGAGTTGTAATAGTGCTGATTTCAACAAATCCTCGACATCGCGAACTGAAATTCCAAGTAGAATAGAAAAAACCCAAATAGCCTTTTCGCGTATCTTTTCAAGTGTATTCTCGTCTGGAACACTTGCACCAGATTCGTGGTATTGTTTGTTTCTCTCACTGTGAAGCCATTGTAACTCTTTTTCAAGTTCTTCTATTTTGTCCTTCTGATAATTGCCCTCGTTCTTAAGATAATCTTTAAGAAAGTCGAGCTTTTTTTGAAAGTTTCGCAACCAGTTTTTAATAGTTTTTCTGTCGTATTTTTCAGCTGATGAAGACAGAGATAGATAAGCTGTTATTGAAACTTCAATGGAATTATCAAAACTAATCAGTGAGAGCCTTTTATCGTAATCTGTACCTCTTAACCTATGTACATCACCATGTAAAATTAATTCAAATGGCTTAACCATCCAAGGCTTTAAAACATCGTAATAGGATTCTCCATTCATACGTTTATAACCCTCCCTTCATTTTGATAGGGCTTAGGAGTAAGCAACATAAAGTATCAAAAAGAATAGTCTTATCAATTGCCTAAGACGCTCAATATCGAAGTATCTTTATTATATCATATTGTGTTAAAACACTAGCAATAAAGCTAACAGTGGAGAATGTGAAATATAGATGCATTTACCCCACTCTCAAGAGGAATGTTGGCTTAATTGTGTCATAAATGTTAACCATACAATTGCACATTAGACCGAAAAACATTGGTTAGTATCGTTTCTATGTCTAATATTTTTGACTTTTCCTATTTGACTTCAATTACGACCTCTTCATCCAGTTGTGCACAAAAGTTTTTCCCTTACTTCCGTAAAGTAATAACAACTTTCTCTTAGGCAATTTGTCGAGACGTGAGGATTTATCAATTCTTTGAACATATCTATTCTATTTTATCTTTTCTCCCGACAACCATAAACAAGATTTTTTAGCTCCTAACACTTGCATTGATAAATCGCCTTTTAAATGCTCTACCACTACTTCGAGACAAATCACCTACATTGCTAAACGCATGAAAGTTATATCCAATCAGATGTTTAGATGTGAGCAGGCTATAACAATATGTGATGGATGGCAATCCACAAAATATTGTTCTGTGGCTCTGATTTTCCATGTAAGGTGTATAATCTGTTTGTGTTTCAGATATTATTACACAACACTTGTGTGATAAGAGAGGTGGATGTGATTATGGACAAGGATCAATTAGAAGAGCTTGTTCAAAGTAAAATTGAGGAAGTTAATAACTTACTTCAGCAAATAGAGGATGTAATTCGTAATAGCGGCATAAATACACCCGTAGAAAACGTTCTTCTTAAAAATAGAATCAAGCTGCCATCAAAGTATATACGAAAATTGGATTACTTTAGGGAACATTACAAACTGGGCCTATTCAAAGATAGAGAGTTAGCCAACAACATATCTTATTCATTGCAGTATACCGACTGCCTGAATTACGTACTTAGTAGAACAACACTTGGAATCGATGGGTTGTCTGTTGGGACTATCTGGAGAAAGTATGCGATAATATCAGTTACGTCTATTATTGAGGCGTATCTTGCAGGAATTGTGGAATATATAGCTGACAAATGCTCTCCGTGTGACAAAAAAAGAAATTGCATTAAATATTCAAAGATAGGTGGTAAAAGCATTTATATCCTTCTTGAAAAGATTAATCTGCGCAATCACATGGTCAGTTATGACGAATCGCTTAAAATAATAAATAGCATTGTACATATTGATGGAAAATTATCTGAAGAGCTGGATAGATTGAGAAAGGTTAGAAATCACATCCACCTTCAGTTCATTGAAAATGTTGATGGCCAAAAGAAAGTTCGGATTAGAGACTTCAAAAAGAACGAGAAAAGATATTCGATTCGCGAGTATAACAAAGCAATCGAGGCGTTGCATGCACTACCAAATTTGTTTGACCAAGTCATTGAAGAATTGAGAAGGCTTGATAATATCAACGGCTCAAAGCTCTAAAATCTCTCAGCGAGAACCATCACAAAATTATTAGTTAAGCTTTGCATCAGAGCGATACGAAGACTGCGCGTATTTACACTACGGTCATATCAAAGTGATGCAACTTGTAATGATAACAGACACTAAGAAGTTCCACGAAGCGATGAAGAAAGTACTTGAAGATATAGCACAGTTACCAGAAGACAAATTTGAGAGATTCGTTGAGGCATGCATAACATACATATTATCAGTGAGAGACGATGTGGACATAGGAACAATAGAAAAGGAATCGAAAGAAATACTTTCAGAAAGGAGTGAGGCGATTATGTCAGTAGCTGAAAAGTTGAGAAATGAAGGCAGACTAGAAGGCAGATTGGAAGGCAGACTGGAAGGCAGACTGGAAGGCAAAATAGAATTCGTACTAAAGAATTTGAGCAAGAAGTTCGGCAGAAGGTTCACGAAAGAAATGAAAGAGAAGATACAAAAAGCCGATGAGAAGACGATCGACTACATCGGTGAGAATTTGTTGGATATATCACTTGAACAACTAAAAGAAGTATTGAAATAATTCAATTACTCAGCACGTTTGGAAAGCAGTTATGTCAATTATTGAAACATTATTTATCCACAAAAGACTTGATGGAACTTTAAAGATACAAAAATCCATTCTAAAGGGATGAGCACTATGCAGAAAAGAAAGGTGTATTCTCCAGAATTCAAACTCAATGTCGTCAAAGAATATCTCAACGGTGGTAAATCTCCAACGCAACTTTGTGAGAAATATTCAATCTCTCCCAGCATCTTCTT
>DPIB01000118.1 GCA_003522805.1 Fervidobacterium sp.
TAGGTGGCGGGATGGTTTAATTCTAGCTTTATTATACTATAAATATCGAACTTGCAGGAGATGTTGTTTGAAAAAAATTAGAAAGCCCAACTCGCAACCAGTTGGGCATCTTTCTTCAAAGATGTTTCTTAGTCACAATAGTACGATATGGATAGAGTTTTCTAGAAAACTGTGAAAGTTCAGCTTTTAGATTAATTTTCTTGAAGAAGGTGTATTCTTTCAAATTCTTGAATATCCTCATGCAATTTAGTGATTTCAGTACTTCATACTTTTTTTAGAAGTGATATAATTAAGGTGGTGGAATAATTGATGGTTTTCAGTGTTTTGCCTAGAACGATTTAAAAAATAGATATGTGAGGGATCGAAGATGGATAAACTTTCTATGTTTACGGATACGACGTTTCGTGATGGACACCAATCGTTGATAGCAACACGTATGAGTACTCAAGATATACTGAACATCATTGGTGAGGTGGATGAACTAGGATTCCAGGCATTTGAAGTCTGGGGAGGAGCAACTTTCGATGTATGCGTAAGATTTCTTAACGAAAATCCATGGGACAGGATCAGATTGATAAGTGAAAAACTCAAGAATGGGAAGGCTCAGATGCTGTTGAGAGGTCAGAATATCGTTGCTTATAGGCATTATGCAGATGATGTTGTGGAACTATTTGTGAAGAAAGCGGTTGAAAATGGTGTTAAGGTCATAAGGATATTCGATGCGCTGAACGATGTAAGAAATCTTGATAAAAGTATAGAAGTCGCATTATCCTGTGGTGCTGAAGTTCAAGGTGCTATATCTTACACAACAAGCCCCGTGCATACAATAGAGTACTACATAGATTATGCTCAGCAGCTTGTAGACAGAGGTATCCACTCACTATGCATTAAAGATATGGCAGGTTTACTGACACCTAAGGCAGCAGGTGATCTTGTGAGTGAGTTAAAGAAGAAATTTTCCATACCAATCGAGGTTCATTCGCATGCCACTGCAGGCCTTGGAGAGCTGGCATATCTAACATCACTCTTGGCAGGTGCAGATGTAATAGATACGGCATTTTCACCGTTTGGCATGACGACTAGCCAGCCTGCGTTTGAACCTTTCTACTATGCACTAAGTGAATATAGAGAGTTGCCACCTATAGACTGGAAAAAGGTCGATAGGATAGTTAAGTATCTTTGGGACGTGAGAAATAAATATGAAAAATACGATGTAAAGATGTATAGTATCGACCACAGGATCATTACATCGCAGGTCCCCGGTGGCATGTACTCGAATCTTGTAAGTCAATTAGCCGAACAGAAAATGCAGGACAGGATGGATGATGTGCTTGCTGAAATACCAAGAGTTAGAAAAGACCTTGGCTATCCACCACTTGTTACACCTACAAGCCAGATAGTCGGCGTCCAAGCTGTGCTCAATGTCATCACCGGTGAGAGATATTCGAAAGTAACAAAGGAAGTAAGGGATTACGTTAAGGGCCTATATGGTAGACCACCTGCTTCAGTGGATGAAGACCTTGTTAAGAAGATACTTGGCGATGAAAAGCCAATAGATGGTAGACCTGCCGATTACATAGAGCCAGAATTGCCAAAAAGAAGGGCTGAAATAGGTTTACTCGCTGAAACAGATGAGGACTTGTTAATATATACAATCCTTGGAGAGACTGGCAAGCAGTATTTGAAAAAGCGGTATGAAGAAAAGCTTTATATAGATTGGAGCTTGGTAGAGAAATTTGAAGGAGGATATCCCGTTTGATAATAGGAATAGGGAATGATATAGTCGAAGTATCAAGAATAGATTTGGAACTTGAAAGAAGGGTGTTGACACCGGCTGAAAGGGAGAACAGAACGAAGATCGACACACAGTATGTTGCAGGTAGATTTGCACTCAAGGAGAGCTATTTTAAAGCCTTGGGAACTGGGATAGACGGGAATTCTTTTCAGGACCTCTCGTTTTTGAATAGAGACAACGGTAGTTTGTATTGCAAGATACATAGGTTTAGAAAATCTAACAACGGGGTATTCAACTTTCTATATTGTGCACTTTCACATGATAGCTTTGCAGTATCAAGTACCATTCTTGAAAAGGAAAGAGGGAAGATTTACATCGGTGTTGGTGCGAATTTAGGGGATAGAGAAGTAAATATCAGAGAATCTCTAGATAAAATGAGCCGATTTGCGGAAATACTTAATGTATCAAACATCTACGAAACAAAGCCTTACGGAAAGACAGACCAACCAGATTTTCTCAACTGCGTCGTCGAGATAGATACTACACTTGACCCACAAATGCTACTTGACAGACTTCTCGCAGTGGAAAACGAAATGGGTAGGATAAGGGCAGAAAAATGGGGACCAAGAGTCTTAGATTTAGACATACTCTTCTATGGGAATTTGATCGTTGAAAACGATCACCTAGAATTGCCACATTATGACTTTGAAAATAGGATGTTCTTCGTTCAACCAATGTGTGATCTGAATAAGAATTTTATCCACCCCCTTTCTCAAAGAACGATGGAAGATATCTTCAAATCACTGGCCCAAAATTCTTGAAGGCCGTAGATCTAAGATATATTTGAAAATGGAGGAAGAAACATGGAAGATGAGAGAAACGAAATTGACATCGTAAAGTTGGAAGAAGAAATAGACCAAGCAATAGAGGCTGAAGACTTTCAAAAACTCAACGAATTGTTGGATAAGAGGGAGAAAATCCTCCCCACACTGTCAGTTGAGATGCTTCGAGGTATTAAAGAACGTGATGAACAAAGAAAAGCGATTTTGGAACTCAAGATGAAAGAATTCAAAGAATCTGCAGACCAGATTCAGACTGGAAAGAAATACATGAATTCGTATATCCAGAACGATGACAAAGGTAACATCATCGACAGACTTGGATGAACCCAGATGAATTCTTGATGAATTTCGTACAATTGAGTAATGGAATAATCATAAAACACATATACAATGGTTGTAGGGGGGAATGACACAATGGATGAAAGATTCAACGAAGCAAAAAAGAGGTATGAACAAGCCGTAGAAAAGGCTATTTCCAAATTTCCCGAAAGGAAGCAGAAATTCACATCACCATCAGGATACGAAATAAAGAGGGTCTACACACCAGAAGATGTGGAGAGTATTGATTATGTCAATGATATAGGATTTCCTGGTGATTATCCTTACACACGTGGCGTACAACCGACAATGTACCGAGCAAGGCATTGGACAATGAGGCAGTACGCAGGTTTTGGCACAGCGGAAGAATCGAATAAGAGATATAAATATCTACTTGAGCAAGGTCAAACTGGACTCTCTGTCGCATTCGATTTGCCAACACAGATTGGGTATGATTCAGACGATCCCATGTCGGAGGGCGAGGTTGGAAGGGTTGGTGTTGCAATAAGCTCGTTAGAAGATATGGAGATTCTTTTCGACGGCATACCACTCGATAAAGTCAGTACATCTATGACGATAAACAGTACCGCGATGATATTGCTTTCCATGTACATCGCTGTTGCAGAGAAACAAGGTGTGTCACAAGATAAGCTGGATGGTACGATACAAAACGACATACTAAAAGAATACATCGCACGTGGAACGTACATCTATCCACCTGAACCATCGATGAGGCTCATTACAAACATATTCGATTACTGTTCAAAGAACATGCCAAAATGGAATCCAATAAGCATTAGTGGGTACCACATAAGAGAAGCGGGGTCAAGTGCCGCACAAGAAGTGGCATTCACGTTAGCCGATGGTATCGCATACGTTGAAAGTGCCATAAAGGCAGGCCTAGATCCAAACGTCTTTGGTAAGAGGCTTTCGTTCTTCTTTGCAGCGCACAACAACTTCTTGGAAGAAATCGCGAAATTCAGAGCCGCAAGGCGGTTATGGGCAAAGATCATGAAGAATAGGTTTAACATCACGAATGCTGAAGCTCTAAAGTTGAGATTCCATACTCAGACTGGTGGTTCAACTCTGACTGCTCAACAGCCTTTGAACAACATAATAAGAGTCACGATACAAGCATTGGCCGCAGTACTTGGCGGTACACAGTCACTCCATACGAATAGCTACGATGAAGCACTGGGCCTTCCGACGGAAGAATCTGTGAGGATAGCGCTCAAGACACAACAGATCATAGCATACGAATCTGGCGTAGCAGATACGATAGATCCATTTGCAGGATCGTATGCCATAGAGGCAATGACAAACGAAATAGAAAAGAAGGCAATGGAGTACATCGATAAGATAGACCAGATGGGTGGCATGATAAAGGCAATCGAGCTAGGATACGTGCAGAAGGAAATTCACGAAAGCGCATATAAGCAGCAACTTGCTATTGAGAGAGGTGAAGAGATAATTGTTGGAGTCAATAAGTTCCAGCTAGAAGAGGACGTAAAGGAAAGAGAAATACTGAAGGTCGACCCCGAATTGGAGAAAAAGCAGGTTGAGAGATTGAAGAAGCTGAAAGAAAGAAGAGATAATGAAAAGGTGAAAAGATGCCTGCAAAAGATAAAAGAAGTAGCTTCAACAGACGAGAACCTCTTCCCGTATGTACTGGAAGCTGTAAAATCATATGCAACGGTGGGAGAGATAAGCAACGCGTTGAGGGATATATTTGGCGAATACACAGAGACAGTGATAGTATAAGCTAATCTCCAATGAATTACTTATCGTAAGATTCTGAGTCCTATGTCATAAGTATTTAAAGAGGGTTTTGCCAAAAACGAAGGGAGGTTGACATATATGGAAAAAGGTACATGGGAAATCAAAAAAGGATTTGCGGAGATGTTCAAAGGTGGCGTTATCATGGATGTCACAACAGCAGAACAGGCAAGGGTAGCCGAAGAAGCAGGTGCGGTTGCTGTTATGGCACTTGAAAGGGTACCAGCAGATATACGAAAAGCTGGTGGAGTTGCAAGGATGGCAAACGTATCGAAGATAAAGGAAATTATGCAAGCTGTTTCGATACCAGTAATGGCAAAGGTTAGAATAGGTCACATAGCGGAAGCAAGGATTCTTGAGGCACTTGGCGTTGATTACATCGACGAGTCTGAAGTATTGACACCCGCTGATGACAGGTTCCATATCAACAAACATGAATTCACTGTACCATTCGTCTGTGGTGCAAGAAACCTTGGAGAGGCTCTCAGAAGGCTTTCAGAAGGTGCTGCAATGATCAGAACAAAAGGTGAACCTGGAACAGGAAACATAGTCGAAGCAGTGAAACACATGAGAACGGTTATGGCAGAAATCAGAAAAGTCCAGAATTTACCCTATGAAGAGATAGTATCGTACGCAAAAGAGATAGGTGCACCTGCCGAATTGGTGCAACAAGTAAAAGAACTGGGAAGGTTACCAGTTGTTAACTTCGCAGCAGGTGGTGTTGCAACACCGGCAGATGCAGCACTCATGATGATGCTTGGTGCAGATGGCGTATTCGTTGGTAGCGGCATCTTCAAGTCAAAAGACCCGGTGAAGATGGCGAAGTCGATCGTTATGGCAGTCACATATTGGAACGATCCTGAGATGCTCTTGAAGATCTCCGAGGATATTGGTGAACCAATGGAAGGATTAGAAGTAGAAACACTCGAAGTTAAGTTACAGGAAAGAGGTTGGTAATAGTATGGTTATAGGTGTTTCGGGAGTACAAGGGGACTTTAGAGAACACAAATGGATGATCGAAAAGCTTGGAATAGAGACATTTGTAGTAAAGTTACCGGAAGATTTGGATAAAGTCGATGGACTCATCATCCCTGGAGGCGAATCTACTGCGATGATACGAATAATGAAGATGACGTGTTTTTTTGAAAAGCTTAGAGAGAAAATTGAAGGCGGATTTCCGGTGTACGGTACTTGTGCAGGACTTATCATCTTGGCAAGGGAAATAGAAAACTACCCTCAAGAATCACTGGGAGTTATAGACATCAAAGTTGTGAGAAATGCATATGGAAGACAAGTAGATAGCTTCGATGAGATGATCGAAATCAAGGGTTTTGATAAGCCATTCAAGGCAGTCTTCATCAGGGCACCACGCGTAGAACAGTACGGTCCAGATGTTGAAGCATTGGCCTTCTTGAACAATTCACCTGTCATGTGCAGACAAAAAAACGTGCTTGTCACATCTTTCCATCCAGAATTAACAGACGACACCAGAGTCCACGAATATTTTCTAAATATGGTCAAAGAGTACAAAGTTAATTAAGCAGAGTGCCATACAAGTAAACGCATAAGTGCGTAATAAGTGCATAAATAGAAAACAAATAGGCATCTGCAATTTCAAAATCAGGGCTATCTCAAGGTAGCCCTGATTTTGTTTATATGTACTTTTTTGATATAATTTTGGCAAGAATATGGCATACAGTGAAAGGTCAAGACTTCATAGTAATTCTCCAGATATCTACCCAAATTGGACTGATTTTGTATAGTTTAGTTTTTGACATATTATATGTATTTTTGATAAAATATGTTCAATGTAGACAAACTTTGTCGCTTTTCCAATATACTTGAGAAAAGATGTCTTAAAAGGAGGGAGTTGCATGAATTTCTCTGTCTTCATTGTGAGTTTTTTCACTTGGGTCTTGTTAACATGGTCGATCGATATCCAAGAGATCATCGTAGGACTTATCGTATCAGTCGTGGTGTCCATGATCTTTCGAAAGTACTACAACATACGATTCGACGGAAAGTTCTTCGTCAGACTCTTCAAGTTCATCTTCATCTATATCCCCGTCTTCATTTGGGAGATGATAAAGGCAAATTTAGATGTAGCATCGAGAGTGATTATGCCCAATCTAAGACTTAAACCAGGATTTGTAAAAGTAAAAACTGATATGAAAACGGACGTTGGAAAGCTGATGTTGGCAAATTCGATTACGCTAACACCTGGCACAATCACGTTCGATATCTCGGATGATGAGCTCTACATCCATTGGATCGATGTAGTTGGAACTGACGAAGAGTCTAAACGCACATTTTACGGTAGGCTTGAACGCGTACTTAAGGGGGTGTTCGAATGAGTGGCTCACTTGTTATCGACTGGATTGTTTTCATCTTTGCAGGTTTTGGAATTTTCTTCTCGCTTCTTAGATTTCTCAAGGGCCCCTCTTCTTTTGAAAGACTTGCTGCTGTGGATATGATGAATGTTATGTTCACTGGTATCATAGTCCTTCTTGCATTCGTATCCAAGAACAACATGTATATGGACATCGCAATATTATACGGCCTTTTGGCATTCATAGAGACGGTAGTCTTTGCAAGATATTTGGAAGGCAGGGCAAAGACAATTGAGAAAAAGCATATGCAAAACACAGAAATGAAGAGTGGTGAAGCCAAATGAATCTAGAGTTCAGTTGGCAACTTCTCAGAGAGGCGATCGGTTATTTGCTGATAGGGCTGGGTTCTTTCTTTTATTTCTTGGCAGGGCTTGGACTTTTGAGGATGCCAGATATATACACGAAACTCCAAACATCGACTAAAGCGACCACGCTTGGTACCTTTTCGATCGCTTTGGGTGTTGGCATATTGGATTTCTCGTTCTTGGGAAAGGCAATCTTGCTAATTGCATTCGTTGCACTTACATATCCCGTTGCTGGTTCTGTCATGCTGAGATCAGCTTACAAAAATAAAGCACCTGCATGTAAGGAGACTACCATAGATGAATGTGATGGAATTGCCAACGATAATGGTGGTGATGTAAGATGACAGAGTTTTTCGAAAAATTGGTCGAGATATTGAAAGACCCTTTAAATGTGATTTCACTTTCGGTTAGCGGTTTGATGATCATTTTTGCATTCTTTGCCGTGGAGACTAAGAAGATAGTTGATTCACTGATTTCACTTTCTGCTGTTAGTCTGCTCTCTGTTCTCCTATTTGTAGTGCTTAAAGCCCCAGATGTGGCAATTACAGAGGCTGCCGTAGGTTCTGGTATTGCAACGGCTGTGATGATATTTGCACTGTGGAAGATAGACTCGAAGGCAGATTCAGATAACCAACCAGATAAAAAGGCAGATAAACAGTTGAATAAGGTAGGTGAGAAATGATGCGAAGAGTTTGGGCAATTTTGGTTGCTGGAGTCTTTTTGTACTTTCTCATAGCTCAATTTCTACCGATAATTCCAGATTTCGGAAATGCAGATATGTTCCTGCGTGTATCATTCGATATCATAAGCAAATCAACGACTTCGAACTACAATGTGGTGGAATTCAAGAAATCGAAAGACCTTGAGGATGGAAGTGCGAATGTTGTAACCTCTATCGTTGCTAACTACAGGGCTTTTGATACACTTGGCGAGGTCACCGTGCTGTTTTGTGCAGCAATTGGTGTTGGTATATTGGCTTCCGTGCTGAAACCAAAAAGAAAGATCGAATTTGAAGAACATAGAGTGCTTAGAATCTCAACGGGTATCATTTTTCCGTTGATTTTGTTATTTGGTGTGTACATATTTATACACGGTCATCTATCTCCCGGTGGCGGATTTCCAGGTGGTACGACAATTGCACTCGGTGTTCTACTACTAATGCTGTCAAATAACGAATTCAAAGTGACACCTGTGGCAAAACATATAGAGCAGGTTGCTGGTGCCGGTTACGTTGTGATTGGCTTAATGGGTTTGGCAATTGGTGGCGTATTCTTAATGAACTTCCTGCCGACAGGCGTTGTTGGGAACCTTTTCAGTGGTGGTGTTGTACCAATCGTCTACATTCTCATCGGTTTCAAAGTTGGTGCAGAGCTCTCCAGTGTTGTTTCTGACCTGAGGGAGGGATGAGTTATGTCGAACATCATCTATTATGTATCGTTCATATTATTAGGCATCGGTATCTACGGGATTGTTTCTCAAAAGAATCTTTTCAAGCAACTCATTTCTCTATCGATCATCGATACTGCAGTGAACATATTTATCGTTGCATTAGGATACGTTCAGGGAGGAGAGGCACCGATATATTCTGCGATAACGCCAGTTGCGAATTTCGTTGATCCACTACCACAAGCGCTCGTACTGACTGCCATCGTGATTGGTGTAGGTACTTTGGCGCTCGGTTCCATTTTGCTCATCCATATAGACGAGAAATACGGCTCGTTGGATCCAGATGAGATAAGGGACACAAGGGAAGTGGTAGAATGATCGCATTACTCATAGCTATACCCCTGGCATTTGCATTTGCAAGTATTCCACACGAACGATTGGGCAGATATTTTTTACCATTCGTTGCTTTGTTCAATTTGGTTTGCCTATTCTTTTTCATGCAGCCGGAACAAATCTTAGAAATTGGAAAATGGCCTGCGGCATATGGCATTGTGCTCGTATTAGATAGCGTCAGTTATCCGTTTCTCATCTTCGTAAACTTGTTGATATTGTTGATGTCTCTTTCTGCAACGCTGGAAAATAGATATGGAACGCTTATGCTTGTACTGACTGCTGCAGTTAATGGGATCATACTTACTGGGGACTTTTTCAATTCTTTCGTATTTCTGGAGATCATCTCGGTTATTGCTTACATCGTAGCAGCACACAAAGACAACGCACTTGGAGCGTTCAAATATCTGATCTTCGGTGGCATAGGTGGGACGATGTATCTAATTGGTGCTGTGTCTGTGTACATAAAAGCTGGCACACTCAACATGGCGTATGCATCGTTCATAACCGACCCACTGGCTGTACCGATCATCTGTATTTTTTTCCTCATCACATTTTTAGTTGAGCTTAAGGTACTGCCTCTTGGACTATGGGCACCAGATGTTTATTCAAATGGTTCATCTTTCACACCAGTTGCATTGGGCAGTATCGTTACAGTGAGTTTAGTTTATCTATTCTCAAGGATATTCCTCAACATATTTGACTTACCAAGCCCAGAATTAGTTGGCATTTTAGCTATGGTTTCGATCATATTCGCCGAGCTTGGCGCACTGAAACAGAAGAATCTTGGTAGAGCATTATCATTTGCCACAATTTCAGGTATCAGTACTGTTGTTGCTGCTCTAAGTATTCAAGAAACAGAAGTTGTCTCTGCTGCTTATTTCTATCTCTTCAACGATGTCATTTCAAAATTCATACTCTTCACACTCTCTGCATATCTTGGCAAGCGTGGGTTCAAGTCTAACAAGACGGCAGGTATAGCATTCACATTTGCATCTCTATCGGTTGTAGGATTTCCGATGTTTGCAGGTTTTTGGGCAAAGTACTACTTACTCAAGGCACTATTCCAAGTAGATTCTTATGCATTACCTGCAGTAATATTGATTGCAGTGGTGATAGAGGCGGGTTATCTGATAAGATGGAATATTGAGCTTTGGTATAAAGACGAGGAAGAATCTGTATTGGAGCATGGCAAAGACACTGAAAATGAGGAGGGTATAGAGAGCATCGAAGAAATAGATGACTTCGTACCTTTCGGTGCGCAGGTTGTAACGTTGATTCTTGCTTTGACATTAGTAGTTATTGGATTCATGCCTAACTTGATACATGACCAGACGATGAACATAGCAAACAACGTGTTGGACTTCAGACCGTACTTTGACCTCATACTGAGAGGGGGTATGTGATCATGCAAAGCCTCTTAGTCTATCTTGCCGTTGGCGCACTTATTAGTTATTTTTTGTCCATGATCAACAAACACTTAGGCCCAATAGTGCTCCTTGCACTTTCTCTGTATGGTTTGTTCACCGTATGGAATATGCCAATAGGTACTGTGGAAAGTTTGTTCGGATTCGAAGATATCTTGCAATTTACTGCACTTTCAAAATATTTCTCGATAATAACGTTGATCGTCTTTTCTTGTTATGCGTTCTTCAATATCGTTTGGATCTCAAAGGCAAAAAGGCCACATGCGTTTAGCGCGCTTTCAATACTCACGCTTTTTGGTACGTTGGGTGTCTTCCTTACGCCACATTTGATAGCATTGTACATATTCTGGGAAATAGCAGTCGTTGCATCACTCTTTATCGTACCAATGGGCAAAGAAGAATCAAAGAAGGCCACAATATGGTACATCGTCATCAGTTCGATAGGCAGCTATATGTTCTTGTATGGTACGTTCCTTTTGTATTCAAAATTCGGTACGTTTAATCTATTCGAGATATCTGTAGATATCGCTTCTGAAAGTACGGGCTTCAAATGGCTTGTCTCGTTACTTTTGCTCGGTGCAGGTATCGCAAAGAGTGGTATCTTCCCACTCCACGTATGGCTCAGAAATGTGCATGGTAATGCACCCGACACGTTTAGTGCTGTTCTATCCGGTCAACTCGTAAAGATGGGTTCGTACATCATTGCTCTACTCCTCGGTGTATTCCCGATAGCCACCATGTTCAGTCATTTCTACGCCGGTGTTAACGTATTCTCGTATGTACTCATCTGGCTTGGTAACATATCGATATTGATTGGTACATTCATGGCGATAAAACAAAACGACATGAAGATGCTCATGGCATATTCTACCGTGGCAAACGGTGGATACATACTCATAGGCTTATCATTGCTTGACCAAGTTGGATTTGCCGGTGGCCTATTTCACGTGATAAACCATGCTCTTGCGGCCACTATGATTTTCTTGTCATTTGCTGCTGTTGTTTACAGGACAGGTACAACGAAGATAGATGAGATGGGCGGGTTGATATTCAAAATGCCAGTTACATTCGTCACTTACCTCGTTGGTATCATATCTATAGCTGGCATACCACCGACGAGTGGATTTGTCTCGAAGTGGATGATCTTCCAATCGCTCATTTCAAAAGGCATGTTTGTCACGGCTATGTTCACATTCGTAGGTAGTATAGGCTCTTTCTTGTACGTCTTTAGACCACTTGCCGGTGTCTTTCTCGGGCAGCTGAAAAGAAAAGATAAAGATGTCAAGGAAGCCCCTGTAATAATGCTTATACCTATGCTTATTTTAGTTGCATTGACGATACTGTGGGGCGTATTCCCACAACAGGTATTAGTCTGGGTAACCGATGTGCAAAAGCAATTCGGAATGGAACCGTTTAAATTCGATGGTACGGTACTCTATTCCAATTTAGGACATTGGAATAGTTGGACAGTCTTTGTGATGTTCATGGTTGGTTTCATCATCGCTGCGATTATATACATCCTAATGCCAAAGGGTAAGAAGATACCTCTCGATGATCAATACACATCGGGAGAATTTCTACACAATTTCGACCTTTACCACTATGCAACGAAGTATTATGCATTCTTAGAAAGAGAATACGAGGGTCATCCTTCGTTTGAAGATTGGTACGCATCGATCGTAAATGTGCTGAAGGCCATTGGAAAGGGCGTGGACTATTTGGTGCGTAGAACTGCATCTGCGTACACATTCTGGATGGCAGTCGTTTTGGCATTACTACTGT
>DPIB01000019.1 GCA_003522805.1 Fervidobacterium sp.
CGCAAAGTTCAACAGCATGAAAATAGTACCAGAAGGCGTAAAGTACCTACTTAGAAATCTCGATAAGACGTTCAGAGGAGATCTATATAAAGTTGTTCCTGGATGGGACGATGCAATATGGAACGTTATATACCCAGCAGCAGAACAGATTAGAGGCGGCGCAGATCCAAGAACGATAGTGGCAGATGTGGAAAATAAAGCGAATCAAGTTATCTCTCAAGCAAATAAGGATTTCAGTGCAAAGTTGAGCCAAGTAGAAAAAGATTTCATTCAAACGAGAAAGAAGATAGAAGGTAAGTAACGTCGAGTAACATTTCATAGTACTTCGGAGAGGCGAGGGTACCTCGCCCCTCCTTTAGATTCTCGGTATTCTCTCAGTATTTTTAATATTCTTAGCTTTCCTTGCACGGTTTTTACATATTTTGTCTATTGTGGTTTTTGAATGTTCTGTTCACGCATTTTTGGGAGGTGCCCACTGGATGAAGAAATTTATTTACTGGACGATAATCGTAGCTTTGGCAGTAGTCTTGGTAGTTTATTTCGTCGGATATAGTCAGTACAAGAACTTGGCTAAATTACAATCAGAAAATACTGAAAACACCAATTACTCACAATCTAATGTCGTATCGATGGACGACTCGATCACCCAATACTTCGATACAAAACTATCCTATTTTAAATCTAGTTCTGACAACGTTTTGGTTGACTTTGGTGGAAATATCGTTGAAACGAATGCTTCTATCGTTGATGAATTTCAAATTGAAAATAATGGCACGTATGAAATATACATGGCTTACAAGGTCTTGAATTCTTTGAATTACGGAAGTGTATCACTGCAGATAGATCAATTACAAGATGGCGGGAATTACAAGCAACTTTACTTGTTGGAAGGTCGATTGAATAACTATTCCACCTATAAAACGTTGAATTTCCAAATTGATAGGTACGGTAACGAAGTAGTACCTGAGCAAAACGGTTATGAAAAACTGACAGTTGATAAAGTGTTACCTGCGGATCGTCTCTCCGCTGCGCCTATAACAATTCAACTTCCAGAGGGTAACTTCAGGGTTTCTGTGAAGAACAACTCATCTACACTGGTGATATACAACATCATTTTTGCACGCCAAGGTCAGTTGAGGACGTATGCAGATTACCTGAACGAATTTGCAGGGAAGGATAGTTCATCGAATCAATCGGAAAAAGTAATAGTAATCGATGCAGAAAGACCTACGGCAAAAAGTGATTTCTTGATAAATATAGGATATGTATCATCGTCGAGTGTAAAGCCATTCCAAGTCAATAAAAGAAGAATAAACGCCATATTGGAAAGCACATTCAACTTGCCTGGTCAAAAGATTTTATGGACTTTCTACGTAGAGAAACCTGGTTTTTATTCAATTTCGTTGAATTACAAACAATCTGAGAATAAAGGTGTACCTGTTTACAGGAATATAGAAATCGACGGCCAGAGCCCAATTGCTGAATTGAGGGATTATCCATTCGATTACACCGGACAGTTTTGGAGATTTTCAACTCTTTCTTACAATGGCCAGCCTATAAAATTGTGGTTAGAAAAAGGTCAACATACATTGAGTTTTGAGGTTGATACGGGTGTATACAAGTCGGCGATTTTGGAACTTCAAAAGATACTGAAGCAAATTCAAGATATAGGTATATCGATAAGAATGTTGGTAGGTCACAATCTTGATCCAAACAGGACTTGGAACATAGAGCAATATTTGCCTACTGTACTTGTTGATTTGCAGAATATATCGGATAAGTTGATGGAACAGTACAACTCACTCATCGGAAAGCTTGGCGTCGGTGCAACAAGCCACATCAGTGATTTGAAGGTAGCTGCAAGTACTATAGATAAGATATTGAAAGAACCTGAGCGATTGCCATTTTATCTTGATTCGATCAGTGAGGGTGATTCATCAATTGCACAGAGAGTTTCAAATCTCATAACTGCATTGCGTAGTCAACCTATGGGAATCGATGAGATATACATACACCCTGCAGGCACAAAGGTTGATGTACCACACGGTTCATTTATGGTTGCTGGGTTTGTTGAATTGGAAAAGTTGAGATTGTCTTTGATGAATCAAACTGATCCGTATTCTACATATGTTAAGAAAAGTAGTTCCAAGAGCGGTGAATTAGCCGTTTGGGTCAACAGGCCTGTACAGTTGGTTGAGACTATGCAGTACTTGGTTGATACTGATTTTTACGAAAAGACTGGTATAAATGTGAGACTTTCAACGATGCCAAGTGAGCAGAAAGTAATCTTCTCTGCTGCAGCAAAGACCACGCCGGATGTGGCACTTGGGCTTAGCAACTGGTTGCCTTACGAGCTTGCTCTAAGAGGGGCTGTAGCTGATTTACTACAATTTTCTGATTTCAAAGAGTACATCTCAAAAGACTACAATATCCAGACGCTTACGCCATTCATCTACGAAGATGGCATCTATGGTGTGACTGAGACTCAAGGATTTTATGTGTTGTTCTATCGAAAGGATATATTCGAAAGGCTCAATCTACCAGTTCCACAAACTTGGGACGATGTGAAATTGATATTGCCTGAACTTCAAAGAAGAGGTATGAATTTCTACATTCCGCTATCTGCCTCTTCTCAGAAGTATTTCCACGTCACATCGCCATTCATCTTCCAGAACGGTGGGACACTCTATTCGAAAGATGGTATGACAACTGCAATAAATAGTGAAGAGACGTTGAAAGGATTAGAATTGATGACTGATCTTTACAGTATATACGGTGTTCCAGAATACGTTGCGAATTTCTACAACGAATTCAGATACGGCAGAATACCTATAGGTGTGGCAGATTTCGGTACTTATTTATTACTGACAAACGCAGCTGACGAAATATACGGCCTTTGGGACATCGCTCCATCGCCTGGTGTTTACAAAGATGGTGAGATTATGAGATACCAAGTTGCAAGTGATAGGGCAGGCGTAATATTCAAAGACTCAACGAAGAAAGAAGAAGCTTGGGAGTTCCTAAAATGGTGGCTTTCAAAAGATACTCAAGTGAAGTTCTCAAATACACTTGTCTCACGATATGGGCCAGATTACCTTTGGAACACGGCAAATATATCTGCTTTCAAGGAAATCACATTCATCCCAGAATCTCATAAATCAGTTATACTCGAGCAATGGAAGTGGATAAAAGAAGTGCAAAGACATCCAGCAAGTTACATGACGGAAAGGGAAATTAGTAACGTGTGGAACAGAGTTATCTTGCAAGGTGAGAATTTGAGGGTAGCTGTTGATAAGTCTATAAAGATAATCAACAGAGAGATGGAGAGAAAACTCATCGAATTTGGGTACATAAAAGGTGGAAAAATTGTGAAGCAGATGGATTTCAGAAGCATAGAGGACTTTTTCAAAGAAGGTGAAATAGAATGAGAAAATCCAGAAGTCATTGGGCGATGTTGGCACCATATTTGACGCTATTTGCACTCTTCAT
>DPIB01000013.1 GCA_003522805.1 Fervidobacterium sp.
TCGCAGTTTTTAGCGATTTTATTGACAAATCTGGCGCAATCATCTCTTCTCAACCATCTTATTATATCATAGAATTCGACCTTATTCATCACTATATCACCAGTGTAAAGTACTTTCCCCATATTATCCGTGTCTATAACGAACGAACAGTGTTCCCTTGCATGCCACGGTGTGTGGAAGACCTTCACCGTTCCAAAGAGTTCCATGCCAGCTTCTATAGGCACAACTTCTTTCCAAGAGTCCATAATCTCTCTATACAATCTACTCTTGATCAATCCGAACTTCTCATATGGCTTATCTTTGTAAAGTGGGTGAATGTAAATCGTGGCATTTGGGAAGAGTGTTGTAGCGTATGCATGGTCCAGATGTAGATGAGTGAGCAAAATGTCCGTTATATCTTCGAGTGCAATTTCTCTTTTTGTCAAAGCTTCTTCAAGCATATCGAAAGAGATGAAGGTACCTGGATCGATTAATATCTTGTGAGAGCCATCTTCCAAAAGGCAGGCCGTTGAATATGCCTGTTCCATGACCTTCGGTATCCTTATACTTCCCCCCATATACAAAACTTCCATATGCATAGGACAATCCTCCACTTTCTTAGAGATTTCTGATACATTCTAAATAACTAAATAAAATCAGCCCCACAAGAGGCTGACATCTGCGTTCAAAGATTCTCATTCCTTTTTTTCTTCTTGCTCTCGTACATCATGAAATCAACAGATCTAAATGCCTCATCGATATTCTGGAAATCATGCAGTTTTACAACTCCATAGCTCATAGTGACCCTTATAGGAAGACCATCTAGAGTTATCGGATTTTCTATTGCCTTTTTCAATCGCTCGATAACCAATGCACAGTCCTCACATCTCTTCAAATAAACGATGAACTCATCACCGCCATATCTATAGACCTTATCCATGTTCTGCTTGACGCAGTTATTCAATCTCTTCCCTATGATCCTCAAGGTTTCATCGCCAATCACGTGTCCGAAATTATCATTGACTTCCTTAAAGTCGTCGAGATCAATAAACACTATAGCTCCACCAGCATTGAAGAGCTCTTCTTTATCCTTTTCCCATTTTGCGCGTGAATAAAGGCCTGTCAATGCATCGAACGTGCCTTCAGCAACTATTTTGGTGATGCCTGTAAAGTACCTCAACAGTCTTTCGAGTTCACTACCGGCGATCTGAGCTATTCGCAGATATTTTTTCAGGAATTTCTTGCGTTCAAAATAATCGATATTAATTACAGAAACCACTTTTTCATTGTATGTTATCTTTATCCCTACCCAAACTTTTGTTCCAAGAATTGGTTCAGCCCAATCGCTCCGTCTCTCAGGATACATAAGGTAGGATATTCTTCTGCCACTGATCAAAGATGTAATATTCTCTGAACGCTTTTCATAAATTTCACTAGCAACACTTACCAAATCTACCTTGTCATATACAGGATGCCACAGATAGAATGTCCATGGACTATTCTCTGGTGTTAAGAGAAAACTCCATGCATCTGCTTGCATTAAATTGCAAACGGTGTTTATGGCACTTCTGAGAAGATATGATTCATCTTCACCATTTTCAAAAGCATCCATAAGTATGTCATAAAAACAGCTCTTTATAAGATGTATATAGTTCCTTTCAACATCTTGAGGACTGGTCTTGTTAGTGTTATCCATCTTCATCACCTTCACGGGGAAACAGTTTAGATGTTGATAAAATGGGGAAAGAAATATCGTTACTGTACAGACTTTATAGTGTTATGACTATCTTCCTAGCAATTCCGTTCAGATTATTCAAACTATTATACCAAATTCTTCAAGTTTTTCACGTAATTTCGTGTAATTCGCTAAATGAATCGTTAGAAAACCAAATTCCTCAGCTACTTTCACATTGTTTATATTATCATCTATATATAACGATTCTGCAGGTTTTAGGTTGAACTTATTAATTAACAACATGAATATCTCCCTTTCCGGTTTCACCATTTGATACCAACTCGACACGATGAGTCCATCAAAATACCTGAAAAACTCGTATTTCTTGTATATTGCATCGAAATTATCTCCGTTGAAATTGGATAAGACGTACAAGTTGTAACCTGCATTTTTCAAAGGCAATATCAACGCTGTATTTTCCTCTATTGACTCAAGAAAATCTAGCGATTTGTGTGACAGATGTTCAAGTTCCTTCTCCAGATGTGGTAATTCTTTCTTCTTCCTCTCCCAGAATTCCGCTTCCTTGATTGTCCCTCTATCTATTTCTGTCCAATCCGGCGAATTGTACACCTTGGCACAGATCTCCTCTGCAACCTTTTCACCGAACATCTCTGCCGCATATTCGCAAGGATACCACTTGACTAAAACACGTCCTAGATCAAATACAATATTCTTTATCATCACTCAACCCTCCATCGCACATATAATCATTTCTTTACATCTCAATTTTATCACACATTCAATACCCAGACCAACACTTTTGAGAAACTTACTCAACCTTTCACAAATTTGACTCATAAGTGTTTTATGTAAAATAATTATACTGACAAGTATAATACTGGCGAGTATAATATTTGAAAGAATAAAGAGGTGATTGATATGAAATTTTACAATCGCAGCAACGAATTACAATTCTTCGATAAGCTAAGGCTACAGAAGGGTAAAAGACTCATTGTAATTTACGGTCGCAGAAGGATAGGAAAGACAACGTTGATAAAAAGGGCATTTGAAGGCTTAGGTGCGTTCTATTACTACGTCGAAGTGATGAAAGAAGAGACACTGCTAAGAGAATTGAGCTTTACCTTTTTGAAAGCCTTTTATACAGACTGGTTCAACTTGTTTTCGGCCACTTTTGAAAGATATGAGTATGTCATCTTTGTTAAACCATCCCACCACCTATAGAGGTGGGGGATTTCGAAAGAAGTTTGGTCAAGCGACCCTTATTCTCTCAGGCTGGTCTAAGCAGCCTCTAGCCTGTAGGACTCTTAAGTCCACCAGGTTACTTTTACGAAGTATGTTCAGTGCACCGTTGCAATCAGCGTTTATTATTCTACCTTGATATGTTCTGTAT
>DPIB01000027.1 GCA_003522805.1 Fervidobacterium sp.
AGCCCCCGCCTCTATTGGCGGTAGGTAGTTGACGTGTCTATGATTCTTACTTTTGCGGAACTTCTCCAACCGGAGCAAGGTAAACCACAAACTCATCTTCGCCGTCTACCTTAATAAACTCATCCATCAGTTTTTGAGAATATGCGGCAACAGCACATGTACCAAGATCTATCGACTCACATGCCAAATAGAGATTCTGACATACATGACCGGCATCAATTAGAATTACTTTATGTGAAACAGGGCCATAGCGCCATTCGGTTCGGTAAGGGATCACTGCCCATATGAAAACGACCGCGCTATCTCCTATAAAAATTTGATCCAATGTTGCTCTGATGATCTCCTCTCTAAGGTACTTGTCCTTTCTATGAAGGAGCAATTTATGTTCCAGAGGTAGATATCTGTATATCCCTTCCTCCAATCCCTCCACTCTTCTTACATAAAGATAAGTCTCGAATGGATGACGAGCACCAGCCGATGGTACTGACCTTAAAGTTGCGACTTTTCCCACTTTCTTAACACCTTGAGTAGCCCACAACAAAAAGGATAATTGCTCCATCGTAATAGGTTTATCAAGAAATTTTCTATGGCTCATCCTGTCCTCTATAGCCTTACTGACACTTTTCTCTCCCAATTCTCTAGCGACTGGGAGATCAATTAAAAAGGCTTTTTCGGGATATGGTTTTTCAAATGGTGGTACCGGTACACCGAGTATTTGATCGCTTTTGAATTTGTCTACTATTTCCCACTCAGATTTCAGAATTTCCCTTCCCTTCTTGACCCTGTCGTCTGTACCCTCGTTCATGAGCATTCCCCCCTACGTAATCTCGACAAAACTGAAAAGATATTGAAATGATCCAAATACACGGAAATCGTGAACTGCCCCCACCTATAGAGGGTGGGAAATGAATTGATAAATTAGGTTAAAACCTTGGACTTATATTGTATTTCTCTTTTATTTTCTTCTTTATGTCCTCTATTGCCAAATCAACTTCCTCATCACTCAATGTACGTTCACAATTTCTAAACTTTGCATAGATTGTCACACTGTATTGACCGTCACCTAATTTTTCATAAATATCGTCGATCCCGACTTCTTCCAAGATGGGATTCTCTCTATACACATCAAGCAAATTCGAAATCTCGAAACCAACGGGGATTATATATGAAACATCTCTCCTGATGAATGGGAACGCCGAGAGCGATTTATACTCCTTCTGACGCTTCGACACATCGTAAATTTTATCTAAATATACCTCAGCTACGTATACTTCATCCTTTACATCGTAGATCTTGTCAACAAACTCTATATCCATCATTCCTATGAATCCTATCACATCGTTACTGCACATAATTTTAGCGCATCTAGTTGGTACAAACCCCTTTTTGCTCAGTGGTGAATACTTGCATTCTAGTCCGTATCTCAACAAGATCTCTTCCACCGCTCCTTTGAATGTATAAAAAGACACTATCCTTTTATCTGTATAATCTCTTACAGATTCCCGACCTGTTGCAACGATGCCCAGTGCTTCACGTTCAAACGGCTTTCCATCCTTCATTTCAAATACTTTCCCGATCTCAAATAGCCTTACATCCTTCATCTGCCTCTTGTAATTGTAAGATAGGGATTCAAGCAGTCCGTACAGCAACGATGGCCTCATCCTATCTAATTCAGAGACGATAGGATTCACCACATCAACCCCGGATCCGTCGATTTCGAATCTTTTTATCATTTTACTTGAAGCAAAAGAAAGGTTATTCGCTTCGCTAAATCCGAATCCAGTTATCACTTGCTTTATTTCATACCTAACCTTTTGCTTTTCATTCCGTCCCCTTTCTATAGCTAAAATACGTGGGGCTTCGGAGTGTATGTTATCATATCCGTGTATTCTTCCTACTTCTTCCATGACATCCTCAGGTATAGAAATGTCGAAATACCTGAAAGATGGGACATACACTTCATAACCATTCCTCGTCTCTTCAACTTCAAAACCGAGAGGTTCTATATATTTGCTAATACGCTTTACATCAATTCCAAGCACCTTTTTCGGAAGGTGTTTTGACACAAATACCTTGCGCTGTTCTATCTTTTTCGGATAATTGTCGATGACCGTTTTCGAAGGTGTACCTCCAGCAAGTTGCTGAATCAATTCGGACAGTCTTTCGATAACATAGATGTTGTTGTCATAATCCACACCGCGCTCGAATCTATATGATGAATCTGAAGATATCCCAAGTTTTCGTGAAGTCTTTCTTATCCGTACAGGATCAAACATCGCAACTTCTAAAAGTATGCTCGTTGTTTTCTCCGAAATACTGGAATCTTCTCCGCCCATGATACCACCAAGTCCTAGTATCTTTTCACCATCTGTTATCAGTACTTCACCGCCTGTAAATTCATATTCCTTACCATCCAGTAACATTAGTCTTTCACCAGGTTGCGCATCTCGAACAACTATCTTTCCAGCCAGTTTTGATAAGTCAAAAGCATGTATTGGGTGGCCTGTCTCAAGCATAACATAGTTAGTTATATCCACAACGTTGTTTATAGGCCTCAAGCCAGAAGCGATAAGTCTTCTTCTCATCCATAGCGGGCTTTGGCCTATTTTGACGTTTTCTATTATCCTCGCAGTATATCGCCAGCAACCGTCTGTCTTGATTTGAATATCTATCTTGCTATCTTTACCATCCGGTTCCGTTTTTGCATATGGAACTGGGAATTTTATTTGTTTTTTCAATCCAGCTGAAAGCTCTCTCACAACACCAAAATACGATAGACAATCAGGCCTGTTGGGTGTTATCTCCGTATCAAAATACCAGTCGTTTACTTTAAACGTTTCTATAACATCTTTGCCAAGTGGTGAAGGTTCGTCTGTCATGTATACGTAATCACTCTTTTCTGCTAATCCAAGTTCTTCGAGTGAACACAGCATTCCTTCTGAAACTATGCCAAGCATCTCTCGATCTTGGATTTCCACACCATTGGATAGCCTTGCACCCTCCAGAGCCACACATACGTACTTTCCAGCTTGGACAGATGTGTCTGCTGTAAGTATCGTTCTGTACTCATTTCCAATGTTAACTTTACACATCATGAGCTTTTTCGCCCTAGGGTGCTTTTCCACATGTTCTATTTTACCGAAGATAATGGGACCATAGACAGGAAAAACAGGTCCATTTTCTTCAATATCTATGCCTAACTTCGGTAGTGTTTCCAGAACATCTTCTTTGTTGACAGCTATGTATTCATTCAACCATTCAAGAGAAACCCTCACGCTTATGGCACCTCCGTTTCGATTCCATCGTCCCTCAGTGTAATTCAGTATATCTATATATCTATCCAAATATCCAAAAGTTACCCGCCCATTCAATCATGAATCAAAAGACAATGAATTTCCAGACGATTGTGATTGCAACACCTAAAAGAGGACTAATCCACCAAGTGGGAGTAAATTTCTTGACTTTCCACAATCTATAAAGGTATCCTAATAGCAATGACAAAAATGCGAAGAGATAATTCTTCGCCAAGAAGAAAACAAAGAATGCCAATCTTTCAGATATACCATCCAGATCGTTGTACTCCAAATCTCCGGGATAAAAATTCCTGAAGATGTAAGTCACCGCCATAGTCACAACAGCCATACCGAGCAAATACAAGGCAAATTCTTTTGAAATGAATGAATAAGCAAGCAGGTCTGCAACGAAGATATTCAGAAACAAAGATATGGCAATTAGTATCAACTCTAAGATATGTATTTTTCCGACAGAACCATCAAGTTTTACCCTTAGAACATCTCCCAAAATATGGATGGCGATCATTATAAACAGAACGGTCAATCCTCTGGTAGTGTTCAAAAGAGTATCGAAAGTAAATGCTAAAAACGCAAGTATCGACCAAATTATGTGCCCGATAAGCTTGCTGCCCTTGTAAGACCTGATCTTCGTATTATCAGTGAAACCATGATCTGCTACAAAATGTGCTAAGAAAAGATGTATCATCATTCTATAGATCCTCCTTTAAACATCTATTATTCCTATATTATTCCAATTTTGCCATTTTACCATGATTTTTTACCATGATTAATAAGAGTACAGCTAAGGAAATATCATCCAGCTCACCCAATTCTATACACAAGTACCCCCTGACTGGTCATAAGATAGAGTTTCTCTTCACAGACTGCTGCATCGTAAACAATACCTGAAACGCTCTCGACTATCTTATCGATCCTCTTGTTTTCAAAATCAATAAGTGTTATGAAACCATCGCCAACAGCGACAACGTATCTATTAGTCTTATACATTCCAAGGTTGCCAATCCAACCTTCACCCGTATATGCGTACCTACCATTCCTGTCAAACAGCAGGATTCCATAAGCTCTAGTTACTGCAAATACGTAGTCATCAACTACTATGGCATATGTCATATCGTAACTTCTGTTTAAACTTATAGGAGCTGTATATTTGATACCGTAATAGTAACGATATAGTTCTCTATTAGTCAAAAAGATTATCTCACTACCGTCGTATATAACTCTTCCATAGACACCCTTCAGACTGATGATAAGATTTCCATTTCCATCGACGAAATCAATATAATCATTCGCCCTCGGTTTGGCAAAAATGACAAAGTCCTTCGTTGCTAAATAGTCATCGGCAGGTATTTGATCGTATGAAACATCGTCTGCCAATTTCCTGTAAAATACCTTTGTTTGCGTACCATAACTGATCCCATCGATAGTTTCTTTTAGATTGTTGATGGGCTCTTCCCATACTTTTGTTCCAGCAACATACAGGCCTTTCGAATCTGCTGTATATATTATGTTACCATAGATCGCTATTTGACTTCCCAGGTAATTGAACGACTGAAGGAATGTTACATGTGGATTATCGTTGATCTTCCACTCTTCAACATAAAACTCCTCTGCCTTACCAGTTAACATGAAACGCTCTAACATTTTTTCTTTCTCCGTCACCCTCTCAGAAAATGTATCGTCTTTGTATTTGGGAACATCTGGTACTACGTATCCAAAAAAGGTCTTGATTTCCTGTATGAACTCCTCTCTGGAGTAGAAATCGTTCCAGCTACCATTGAATATCTTCAAAGTCATGTAGGGTAGCCTTGCTGAAGTCCGTGAAACAATACCATCTCCCGTGTTTAAGACTAATTCCGGATACATCCTCTCAAGAAGACTAGATGCAAGGTCTATCGATAGAGGTGGAGTATTGCCCATATAACTCATGACATCCACATCTGTACGATACGGAAGATATTTCAGCCTATTCAGAAACTCCGAATCAGGTAGTATATCGTCATAGTAGTTGTTGACCGCTTCTATATAGCTTTTCAAGTAGCCCTGCAAATTGAGGACCATACTATCCGGAAGATTGTAGAGCATTCCTGCCGATTCAGGTTTAGAATCGTATATGTTTGTCGCCAAACGTGGGTCAACTACATTTGTCCCATAAAACGGTACAGATACATATGCTACCTTTCTTACGTTCTTGATTTCCGGATGATTCGCTAAACAGTAGTAAACAATTAAGCCACCTATTTCATGAGTAAGAATATCAAATTGGGTATTTTGACGTTGGAGCAATTCCTGAGCTAGGCATTCAGATTCAAATATTATCTCACTTGGAATTGGATTGGCTTCTTTGAATATCCTCAGATCTTCACTATAATTGAATGATTTGGATTTAGTTAACGGATATTCGTACACAAAGACTGATCTATCTGAAAAGACACTTTGCCAAAGTGAAATACCTGTCACCTTAGATGAAGCGAAATAGCCGGAGAAATTAGCATCACTGCCAGGAACTATCAACAGTGTTGGCTTTGCAGATAACATTTCATAGACTGGTTTGATGCCTACTTCCAAAACTTGACCTGGTGTAGATACCACCCCGATCAATCGTGGTACAACAAAGAAACTGGCTTCGACATAGTATCCTTTAGCATCTTTTCCTATACTGCTTCCCGGAATTATGTTATAGACCTTACCGTCGTTGCTTATACTAGCAAAAGCAATGGCATTTGAATCATTGCTCCCAACTAGATTCGAAGGAAAATAATATTTTACATTAATCGGTAGAGTTGCCATATTGTATCTTCCATCACTCGGTATAAGTTCAAAAATCGTACTTATGAAATTACCTGTACCTAATATCTGTGTAGATACGTTTTTTGGAGCAATACGTACCTTAAAAGACTTTTCGTAGGGAAAAGCACTAGGCGGTATTGAAATAACAAGATTTTCAACAACCCCCATTCCCTCAGTTATAGTTGCCTCGATTTTTTTTCCACTCTTGAGCATAAATGGAAGAGCTATTAGAAAAGCAACTATCCCTATTACTAATAAGAACAGTACTTTTCTTTTCCATAACCTAGCTGGAAATTCGATGATCTTTTTCCATATCTCTTTGAAATTGATCGATTTTATAGAAGGAAGCTTAATCTTTGAGAAAAAGCCCTTCATTTTCCCAGTAAGATTACTGAAAAAATTTGGCATCTACTTATGCCCCCAGTCCGTCATCTAAAGAGCTCCGCTCGTCTTATTTCCATTCATTCTATTCGCCCTCTTGAAGTGTACCCTCATCTAAAAGTTTTCTGAATTCATTGATATCGAGATTATCTATAAACTGCTTGAACCCTTCATCTAAATTCTTTCCCTCAGTTAAGCTTATCGATTCGGAAGCTATGATGTCATTTGTAACATATAGTGGAGCCCCTGTTTTGAGCGACAAGATTATGCAATCGGAAGGTCTAGCATCTATTTCAAGGTAAGGATTCAGGCCTTCAGCTATTTCCTGCTCTGAAACAGCCAAGTCTTTTAGCACGATTTTAGCATAGAAGACATTGTCCCTAATGGAGTGTATTACAAACCTATCAAGCTTTAGGCTTAGCTCCGTCAAAAGATTTACAATCAGATCATGTGTCAAAGGTCTGTCAAATGGTACCTTTTCAATCGCAATTGCCATTATGCTTGCTTCACATGCACCTATCCATATCGGTAATATCTTATCCGAATTCTCAATACCAAGCAGTACGACGGGGGAATTGGATATTTTGTCTAATACTAGTGCTTTAACAGTCGCTCTTTTCATTATCCAGCACCTCCTTAAGCTTTTCGATGCCACTTCTGATAACAGATTCGACATGGAGTCTTAGTTCTTCCTCACTTGAAAACTGTTCTGGGTAAACAAAATCACCTATGAGTATAGAGGTCTTATTTCCCGAAACAGTCAGTTTATGTTTCGGTGTAATCAAATGATTGCCCCAAATTGAGACTGGTAATATTGGGACTTTCGACTTGTACGCAATCTCTAAGCTCTTAGGTTTGAATGGCAGCATCTCGCCATTCTCTGACCTTGTGCCTTCTGGAAAAATCAGGAAATGATATCCTTCGTTCATTTTCTTCATAACTTCTCTTATTGCCAAAGCCGTCTGCCTAATGTTACCTCTGTCTATTAATACGCTCCCTAAGTGCTTCAAAAAAACATTCACCATCGGAAATTTTCCAAGTTCTTTTTTTGCTATAAAAGCGACTGGTTCAACGTAGCCTAAGACAAGCGGTATGTCGAGAATACTCTGATGATTGCACACCACAAGATAATTTTCATTAATGTTGGGCTTATTACCACAGACAAGTACTTTAACACCAAGAAGCTTAAAAGCTGTTCGTCCGAAAATCTCCACTTGTTTCAAAACAAATTTCTTGCCTTTTTCTTTTCCTAGCAAATAGCCGATCAACAGTACAATTGCACCGTATACGAACAGGTATAGAAAAGCACCAACTATGAGCCAAATAGTCCTGAGGAAATTGTAGATCTTAGTTAGTACCCTCATTTACCTTTCCTCCAAAGCTTAGTAATTCTTAGGAAGAACAAGAAAACTGCGATAATGAAGATCAACCAGAGATAGAGTACATCGTTTATATCAAAAACATGAGTCTTAAGCAGTGTAAATGCAATTGAAGAAATGGAAAATGCACTTATTGCCACACCTATTATACCGAGGAGTTTTTCACTATTCTTCGATGCATAAAATCCCCCGATAAGACCTGCTAGAGCACTTATAGCAAAAAAGATATAAGGTGCCAATTCAACATGAACCAGGTTGTTTATCAAGAACTGGACTGAGAAAAACGTCAATAAAAACCCGCCCAGGAAAATAAAAGATTTATACAAGCCATAGAAAATTATGGCAAAAATGATACTGATTATTATACTGACAAGCATGTTCTGCCCACCAGAATTGACAACTCCGCCAAACAAATCTGGAAAGAATTTCGTTATCACACCATAAAGAAACGGCGTGATGTAACTACTACTAATTATGAACCCGACGCCCAAAATTGTAACTACCTCTATCAAGTTTGGGAACAAAAAAACAAAAATAGATATCGGTAGAAGGAAGTACCAGTTTGCATTTATAAGCGAGATTGTACTCTTAAGAGATTCGATATCAAAGCTCATATTCTTAACTCCCCTTCGATGTATTTTTCAACTTCCTTCCACACTTTTTCGTCCTTCAAACGTTCACGGGCTTTCAAATGATTCCCAACTGCTAAGTAGCACAACGTTAGCTGCACATCTAAATCAAAACCTTTTAGACCGAGTTTCTCTGCCTTCTCGAAAAACATTATAGACTCACTATAGCGTTCCATCTCCATCAGTGCACATGCCAAATTAAAGTAGGCTGCAGAAAAACTGTTGTCGAGCTGTATCGTTTTTCTGTACATTTCCACAGCTTTTCCAAGCATACCATCTCGCCTGTAGATATTACCGAGATTGTTATATACTTCTGGAACTTCATATTTCAGCAGTTTCTCGTAGATCGCCGTTGCCTCTTTGCTCATGCCTTTCTCAGTTAGCGACACAGCTTTAGAGATCTGTTCATATATCTCTTCCATCTCTTCTTTTGTCACGTCATTTTTTGTCACATCATTCATGCCATTTTTATTATCCATATCATCAGCAACCTACTTTCTCAGCCTTGGTTCACTCATAAGTTGATTAGTGTAAAACATACTATCGAAATACATTAGATCTTTGAATGACACCTTTGCTGTAACCTTAACAACTCCAGGTGGTACAGGCCTTATGTAGTTCCACCTTGCAACGAAGACAAGTCTTTGTTTATTTTTCAGTGACGGTAAACTACCTGTAAATTTATTAAGTATAGCGCAGCCTCCAAACGTCTTTATCCCTGCCATTCTGTAGGATACGAGTTCGTTACTGCAAGTCTTTAGATTCACAAGTTTCACATCAGTAAATTCACAATATATGTCAGATGGCACATAAACATCTTGCTCGAGCATACCTAGTGCGTATTGAATATAATGAATCTCATCACCATACAAGTCCTCCACTCTGATATAGGCATAGGAATATGTATCGTCAAACATCATCTTGTCTATACTGACAAACAAAGGTTTATCATCTTTCAAAAAGTACTGATCTATGATGTTTCCCTTCCATTTCATGGTGAATAGTGTGGGATAACTGTATTCTATGAAATTTACATCCTTGGCCTCAAATTCTTGGTTACCTGCTATTATCTTATTATTCGTCAAATATATCAAATCACCATACGGAGTTACTTCGAAATTCCAAGCCTTCTCGGGCACCTCAATGATACCGATTCTTTTCATAGTCTGTAGATCGTAGATAAAAATCTGTTGTCTCACCCCATCGAGTACATAAATCTTGTCTACAGTCATTTCTGCATCCAAACAAAACAACCTTTGATCAAGTTTGTAGCTCTTTGTAGTCTTATCTTCACGATCAAAAACTATTATCCTATCGATGTCAACTATGTATACGTTCCCATCCCTATCACTGCCTGCAACAACTGCTGCTTTTAGAGCCTTGACCAGCTCAATTTCTTCACCGTCATAAAGCGCATCGTCAGTAACGAGGTAGATAGAGCCATCCCTTGCTGCAAAAACCTGCTTGTACTCTCTTGATAACTTTTTCACCTTAAGAATTCTGTTATTCTTAGCAGAAACTAACCTTTTATTCCTCGAATCAAGGATATATAACGCATCACCAAAGACGGAAAGACTAGTCGGAGTTTGAAAATAATCAGCATTGCTTTGTCTACCGCTCAAACTATTCACGTAACCGAATTTAAAAGTCCCAGGAGATATGATGTCAAGCATTCTAAAATACTGAACCTTCGAAAGAATATTTTCGATCTCATCATTCATGACCAACTGGGTAAAACTCTTGAGTTCTTCAAGCGCCTTGTCAACAGTAACCGTGATAATTCCTAATCTACCTCTCAGATACCAAAAATATGGCAATTCCTGGACATAAACCCGCCCTGAAATAGCTTTCACAGATATTTTATAGGCCTCTTCGAAATTACCTGTGTATGTCTCAACAAGTGCTTGCGAAAAGTAGTGTCTTGCCGTTTCTTCATCAATAACTTCAGCAATTAGAATATTTGAGAATAATACCCAAGCAAAGCACATAAGCATGAACAATGTTCTGCGCATTCCATATATTCTAGACATCACATCTCCCCTGCTATCTTTTTTATCATTTTCTTGAACTTTTGTTAGACTTACCTTGCTTACCAATTTTATCCATCCAACCTAAAAAGTAACCAACGATATCTGTCTTTCTTTCGTTACCATTTAACAGCCTTTTTATATTCTCTTTATGCCTGAGCACCGAAAAAAGTGAAAGTGCTAGGAAAATAACCCAATAAGACTTGTGAAAAACCAGTGCAAATATAGTTCCGGCAATAAGCCCTGTAATCGATGCTAAAGAGACATATTCAGTCAATGCAACAACTGTTATAAATATACCCAACGAGAAAAGTCCTGCTTGTGGAAATATCGCAAAGAACGTACCCAGAGTAGTAGCTACACCTTTCCCGCCCTTGAATTTCAAAAATGGTGAAAAGCAATGGCCTATTACCGCCATAGCACCTGCCATCACCATAGGACCTTCACCAAATGTCTTAAAAATCAGCACAGCTGCAACTGCCTTGATGATGTCAAGAAACATCGATAGTGCACCTGCAGCGATCCCTAACGTTCTTAGAACATTGGTACCCCCAACATTACCACTACCGACCTTTGTGATATCTACACCTTTTACTTTTGGTATTATATAACTAAACGGTATTGAACCAATGAGATATCCCACAACCGCCGCCCAGAACACCTGCATTAAGACCCCTCCCAAACAGTATCGACAAGATGTAAAAACAGAGTTAAGGTAGACTACAGAACTGCCAAGGCAATACCGCCAGGTCGTGGAATTTACCCGTCACTGAACATAGCCATAGAAATTCTCCTCACCTACTAGAGATATTAGAACTTCCTTGTATGATGGCTTCGTATTGATAACGTTGCTTAATGCCTTCTTTATGATTTCCAAATCCTCTTCTTTGAAATCCCCGCTGTCTATGGCGTCTACAAAATCATGGACAATTTCGGGTATGTTGAGATATGACATAACCATCGCAACTTGTCCACCAAACATAAATCTCTCTTCCCCTTCTAGCAACATGTATCTAAGAAGCGGATAGAATTGTTCCCCAGCCCCAAGTTTTGCAAGTGCTTCATATATTACCAACTGAGCCTCTTCAAAATCGTATAGGCTTATGGCTCTTATGAGGTCTTTTACAGCATTTTGTGAACCAATATCCCCTACGAGATCTATCAAATAAAGCAAAACAGTATCATTTTTCTTTCCGTTCTTAACCTTAGATTTCACAAGTTGTTCCAATCTATCTCTTATTTTATCACCCAGTCGGTATAATACCTCTGTAGCTATATCTCTAACATTTTCGTCTTCATCTTCAAGAAGTCTTACCATGTCATCGAAGGTTGGTCCTCCTTTTTCCTCGATGATCCTGGATATTAACTCTTCCCTTTTGCTTTGTTCACTATCTCCCTCGTTTTCGTTAATTGTGCTGCCGTTCCAATCTGCCAAATTCATCACTCCTTTTACTCTACTTTTAGACAGATATAATTATATCACAACATTATATCACACGTAGAGAGAATTGAGAATTAAACAAAATCCCCAAGATTGCCGTACATCTTGGGGATCATTAAAAGATAAACGATAGCTTTTAGTTTATAGTAACCGGATATGAATTCCAGTAAAGTTCATTATCTTCTCAAGTTGCTAGCTGTCTGGAGCATTTGGTCTGCAGTCATTATGGATCGTGAATTGAATTCATAGGCCCTCATTGCACTTATCATGTCAACCATTTCTTTAACGACGTCTACATTAGATTTTTCTACATATCCTTGTAGAATCGTGCCAAACCCGTCTTGTCCTCCAATCCCTTCAATTGGCTCACCGCTTGCATTTGTTGCCAAAAACAGATTATCGCCCAAAGACTTCAATCCAGCAGGATTGACAAACCTTACGAGCGTTATCGTACCAAGTTCTTGGATTGTGCCATCAGCTAGTTCAACAGAAACTATACCATCGGGCGAGACAGTCATAGAAGAAGCATTTTGAGGTACGACGAGTGCAGGCGAAAGCAGGAGGCCATTTGCTGTAACAACTTGTCCTTCGTTGTCTATCTTGAATTGGCCATCTCGTGTATAAGCAATCCTACCATCTTGTAGTTGGATTTGGAAAAACCCATCACCACTTATAGCGAGATCTAATGCATTCCCAGTATTTTCTGTGTTACCCTGTGTGAATATTCTTGTCGTTGCAGCCAATCTAGTGCCATGTCCAACATAAATTCCAGTTGGTGTTAAAGAGTTTTGAGCAGTCGCAGCTCCTGCATTTTTCGAATAGCTATAGATAAGGTCCTGAAATTCAGACTTCACCTTTTTGTATCCTGCGGTATCTACGTTGGCTATATTGTTTGAAACTGTATCCATTTTAAATTGTTGAGCCCACATACCTGTCGCTGCCGTGTAGAGACTATTTATCATTTATACCCCTCCTTATCGCAAAGCACCAACATTGTTAATTACCTTGTTCAGTAGTTCATCGTGAACGTATATAGCCTTGGAAACGGAATCATAATGCCTTTGAGCCTCTATCATCTTGACCATTTCTCTCACTGCGTTCACATTTGATTTTTCTACGAAGCCGGATAAAATCCTAAAATCATCGGACTGCTGGGCATCGCCATTGAAAAGTGTTTCACCAATTTTCCTCGGATTTGAAAGGTTATAAATGCCTACGGTTGCAACGATATTACCATTCGCATCAAATATATTTCCATCTTGGCCTACTGAACCACCTTCTGGAAATATTATTTCATTACCATTTATGTCAAGAAGTGTGTAGCCTTGAGTATTTACCAATCTCCGATTTTCATCTGCTATGAATTCACCATTTCTTGTATAGTAAACAGTTCCGTTTTTATTCACTGCAAAAAAGCCGTTACCGTCAATAGCAAAGTTAGTTTCAACACCTGTTTGTTCTAAGTTACCCTGTGTAAAGAGCGTGCGTATTTCGTCAACGATCAATGCCTGCTCAATCTGACCTACACTTTTAACTTCGGATCTCCTGTTCTCTGGTTCAGGCTTGATTCTATAGATTTCTTCTTCCATATACGTTCTAAAGGCTGGAGAATCCGCCTTGTATCCATTTGTTTCTACATTAGCTAGATTATTCGACAAAGTATCTATTCTGGTAAAGTCAGCTAACATACCCATCACTGCTATGTAAACACCTCTGTACAAAAGGACCACGCTCCCTACTTTTTGTTAAACCTCATATGCAACTGCCACATGTTTTAATAATTCTTCATCCTCGAGCAATTTTCCTGTACCTTGCGCCACACATAGAAGTGGTTCTTCTGCAACTCTAGATGGTACTCCTAGTTCATCTTCTATTGTCTTGTCTACACCTCTCAATAACGCTCCACCACCTGTCAGTACTATGCCATGCTCGATTATATCTGCAGACAATTCTGGCGGGGTCTTTTCCAACACTAACTTTATCCTTGAAATGATGTTTTCCATGACCGGTTTCATCATTTTGTATACATCAGCGGAATTCACTATCTCAGTTCTAGGCAAACCTGTTACAGCGTCCCTTCCCCTGATCTCCAATTCTAAGTCTTCTACATCTGGGTATATTTTTCCTACCTTGACTTTGATCTCTTCTGCCGTCGATTCGCCTATTATCAATCCAAACGTTCTCCTTATCCCTTTGACAATCGCTTCATCCAACGTATTACCTGCAAGCTTGATAGAATCACCTACAACGATTCCACCAAGACTTATAACTGCTATGTCCGTAGTTCCACCACCAATATCAACAATCATATTTCCAACAGGTTTCATAACGTCAAGCCCTATACCAATCGCTGCCGCGATTGGTTCGAGTACTATATGCACCCGCCTCGCACCTGCTTTGAGAGCCGCATCATATACAGCCCATTGCTCAACACTTGTAGTCTTCGTTGGAATACCGATTACCATGTTGCATTTAAAGAAAGCACCCTTATTCAGTTTTCTCATAAAATACTTCAAGACTTCTGAAATGATCGTATAGTCAGCTATAACACCATCTCTCATAGGTTTCACAGCGATTACCTTGTCTTCTGGTGTCTTGCCAAACATCTCTTTTGCTTCGGAACCTATCGCTAAGATCTTGTTGCCCTTCGTTTCAATAGCAACAACAGATGGCTCATCTAACACTATGCCCTTACCTTGTTGATAAACTATGAAATTGGCTGTTCCCAAATCAATTCCCAAATCATTTTTTGCCATGACTTTCTCCCCTTTCAAAAATGTATAATCCTATTATAAGCATCAGCGTACCCAAGATATTGTACAGTGTTAATTGTGATTTGATGAAGATACTTTCAGATAACATAGTGATGACTGGTATAAAGTATACAAAATTTGTAGTACTTCTATCTCCGATAAGCGCTATGGATTTATTCCAGATCAAATACCCAACGGCTGAACACAGAATCCCTAAGTATATCAGACTTATCAAACTCTTAGGCTCAATCGTTATCGACATATCTTGAAATAGTGAAAAAGGTAAGAGCGTCACAACGCCCCAAAAAGTAATCGAAAATATGCTGTCTACTCCATTATTCTCCTCTATTTTCATGATATAGTACGTATAGAGCACCCAAGATAACGCAGAGCCAAAAGCCAGAATATCACCAATCGGGTTCATCTTCGCTAATCTTCCGTTGAACACCACAAGTGCGACTCCTAAAAAGGCAATGACAGAACCGATATAGTGATTCTTTGTGGTACTTGTTTTGTGAAAAACATGGGTGAATATAGTGTATATTATCGGTGCGCTAGATACAATTACTGACGCATTTGTAGGTGCCGTATAAATGAGTGCGGTGTTTTCAAAGACAAAATACATTGTTATTCCCCAAAAGCCTGCCCAAAAGGCATTGATGTCCCATATCTTACGTTTCTTCGTAAATGGCAAGAGTACGATCAAAGCAATGGTAAACCTGTACAAAGCTGCAGGAAATGGTGCAAAGACTGAGACCACAAATTTGGTTGCCACAAACGACATACCCCAAAGGATTGTAACCAACGTAACGGGCAGATATTTAGCTATCCCAGACATCTTTATTTTATTCATGGTCCGTGTTATTCACCTCGTTTGTCTTTTCCAACTCATCGAGTATATTCATCACCTGCTCAACGTTAAAAGCTTGGTAAACTATTGCCATTCGCCTGTTATCCAAGTATTTACCGTCGATGAGCACATTTGGAAGTTTATCCGTCCAACCTCCAGTATTTCTTAGTAAAATCAGCGGTCTTCTATTTGCATAAGTTGCAAGCATTTCGACTGCCGTTCCTATTTCACCGCCGATTGAAATGACCGCATCTACGCTCTTCACAATTATAAAAGACCTCATCTGAAAGTCTAAGCCTGTATTTATCACAACAGAATTGTATTCATTTGCGTCCGTACCTTCCCATGGTAAGATTCCTATACACGTTCCACCAACTTCCCTAACCCCTTTTGAGACTAATTCCATGACACCGTCTCGTCCACCAGTGAAGACAATGTATTTCTCACCTAGCTTTCTTCCAAGTTCCAGACATATATTTTTCAACAGTTTTACTGGCTCATCTTCCAGCTTTCCTGAATAGCCTATGACTCCTATCTTCAAGCCCATCTCATCACCTCAGTCGTTGTCTAGTACTTATCTAGTACTTATGCTAAACGGAACACAAATCTCTAGGATAAGTATAGCACAAATAGTGATATAATTGAATATCGTCTGTTTCTGCTGTCGACCCTAAATCAATTCAAAAATGGAGGCTCAGCTTTTTTGATGATGAAAAACTGCCTAAGGGAAAGGATTAAATTTATATTGGAGAAATACTCGCTAAAAGCTAGCGAGAATTCGATAGATAGATTGATCTACTTGTTAGGAACTTTCGATGAAGATATCCTAACTAATGAACTATTGGAAAAACTTGTTATTGAGAACCTGACAATCGGAGAATCGTATTTCTTTAGAGATAGAGAGACGTTCAATAAACTTGCATCAATCTTCAAATCAAAACCATTTTGGAAGATCCTATCCGTTGGCTGTTCCAGAGGTGAAGAGGCTTATTCAGCAGTAATTACCGCCCAACAATCCGGGGTGAACTGCCAAATCTTTGGCATCGACGTCAACCACCAGAGAATTATCGAAGCAAAGAACGGATGTTACAGGTTTTGGAGTGTGAGACTTCTATCTGAAGAGGAGATTAAAAAATATTTCGATACAAGAGATGGACTGTATTGTATAAACGATGAATATAAGAAAAACGTCACATTCTTGAACGGAAACATACTTGATCATAATTTTGATGAAAAGGATAAATTCGATATAATATTTATAAGGAGAGTTCTTATATATACCGACAATATAGATTCCATTGAAAAGATCATCAACAAGGTCTTCAGCATTCTGAAAGATGATGGCTATTTGATACTCGGAAATGGTGAGTATTTCCCAGTGCTCTACACCTATTTTGAACCAGTAGATACAAATAGTCTCGCCATACTAAGAAAGACACAAGGAAAGACACAAGCAGAAACGGTTTTTGCACTTGAAAGCTTAGCCAACAAGGAAAAATCAGCATCAGTCCAAACAAAGACCTTATTACAGTCAGATCGTGCAAGGCAATCCTCGAGAGGAATTCAGGAGAGCTTAGTAGATTCAACAGGAACGATAACAAATGTGCTAAAAAACACGCTGAAGAATATACTGAACGATCTATCGTTTGAAGAAGAGCTCAAAATCGCCGAAAACTATATGGAACAGCACAAGTTCAACAAATCGTACGAACTTCTGAAGGTACTGAGCAGGAAATATCCTTCGGAATACATTGTATGGAAATACAGGGCATTGGTTGAGTCAGAACTTGCACTGAAAGAAGAAGCAATGGGATCTCTTAAAAAAGCTCTGTTTTTGAACCATCTTGATGAAGAAGTATGGCAACTAAAATTTTTTCTTGAGAGGTGAGCAGGGTGAACTTTTACATATGTGAAATTGAACATGATAAGGGAAACATTCAGATAGCCCTGCAGAAATCCGAGATATTGGGCATCAGCGACAAGTTCTATCCTGGTCCATTTGAGAAGAATTCTTTTGGCTTCTCGCTATATGGTGAATATCTTTATCCAGTAGTCACACATTCTGATCTTGTATCTCCAATCTTCAAGTACTTTCTGATCTTCCCAGGATTTGCTTTTGGGGTAACGCGGATCCTCCAAGAAATCGATGGTACACCAATCCCCCTTTCTCCAGATATATCTTCTAATGAAGAGATAGGTTTTGGTAAGCTATCTGAATACATTGGTGCAATTATAATCGAAGATAAACCATGCTATGTATACAACACACATAACATTCAACTACCTAGCAATGCTAGAATTAAAAAGAACCAAGAGAAGGCGGAGAAACTTAAAAAGGAAACACTAGGAGATTTCATAGTGATAGGTAACACATATGCACTAAGGAAGGAAGCTGTGAAAACAATACTCTCAGCGGAATTTGTTACACCGTTCAAGATTGATAACTATGATGGTTTCATCGACTATGGGAGAATAATACCTGTAATAAACCTAGATGATGGAAACCATGTAGTAGTCCTCGAAGACATAGCTTACAGAACTGGAAAGGTATTCCAAATGTCCGGTAATATCTTAACTCAAGAGACCACTAAAGAAGAATACCTTGAAACATTAGAAGGATCGTACAAGATTCTGGTATAACTGGCACTCATAACACCAATAAGATAGTGAAAGCAGGTGGCAGAAATATGGATTTTGTTGAAATATTTCTCCAAGAACTCAGAGAAAAGGGACAACAATCGATAGACCTTATAAAAAGCTACTTAGAAAGTAAGGACCATACCATAATAAGTGATTTATATAGAATGTTCCACACGATAAAAGGTTCTGCAAGTTTGGTTGGATTCAACGGGTACAAGACTTTAATGCACAAACTAGAAGAATATTTCAAAAAATATTCTACAGGTGAAATAGACCTCTCAGACGACTTCTGGGCAAGACTTCTGTTGATCATTCCACCAATTCTTGAAAAAAGTACAGACTTATCGGAAAACGAAGTGCAGAATCTGATCAACATAGTTGAAGGTAAGAGGCAATTAACAACTGAAAGCCTACAACTCAGCACTCAATTTGATTCACAAATGCCCATTGAACTGCTGACAGACTTTGTTTCCTCCACTCTAAATGTAGAAAATAGTTTAATGCGCGGTGATGTAAAGAATGCTTTACGGGAGATAAGAACTTTGAAAAACAAATTATCCACCGTAATCGAAGATAGTTTCTACGTAAAGATAAGTGACTTACTTAGGAATTTCGATGCCCTCGTCATTCAAGAATCTGCAATGAATAATAAGAAAGTCAGATTTAATCCGGATATAGGTGAGGAGCGCATTGAGAAAAAAGATTCCCAAATGCTAATAGATGTACTCGTACATCTTGTTAGGAATGCAATTGCGCATGGTATAGAATCACCTGAAGTCAGATTACAACACGGAAAACCCGAAATAGCAACTATAACGTTGAGAAGCTACGTATTGAACAACGAGCTCTACATAGAACTTGAAGATGATGGTGCAGGCATAGATTTCGACAAAGTCAGAGAAAGGGCGAAAGAATACGGATTAGGGAATATGAAACCAGAAGAAGTAATCTTCGTTCCGGGATTTTCGACGAAGGAACAAGCAGATGGAACATCTGGACGAGGTATGGGCCTAGATATAATCAAAAATTTTGCAACCGCACATGGTGGTGACGTTGAATTAGTAACTGAATTTGGCAAAGGCACGAGATTCATAGTATACTTCCCAATAAAAACGCTTCTCATACATGTGCTTGTGGTCGAGGCTGATGGCTATAAATTCTGCGTAGATTTCAACGATATAGATGAAGTAATTAGTCAGCTAGATATTACAGATAACAAAATCAAACACAAAGGCAAGTTGTTTGAAATATCTTACCAATCACAGATGGCAAAATTCGGTATAATCACAACATCACAAAAAGTAGTACTTGTAGACAACATACTCGGTACATTTGACGGTCAAATCAGCAACGAAACGTATAGCTTTATAAAAGGGTTTGTTAAAAACGTATTTGTATATCCGCTACCTGTCATCAATGCGGAAAAGATTTTTCAGGAGGTTGTACAAAAATCTGAAGAATACAGCATTCTTCTTGTCGATGACTCGCTCGTTACAAGGACTATAGTATCAAAATTCCTCAGAACATTCGGTTATAAAGTCTTCGAAGCAAAGGAGGGTTTTGAGGCAATCAGTTTTGTTGAGAAAAATCATCCCAATAGTCCTGATATCGTTATCTGTGATGTTGAAATGCCACTACTTGATGGTTTTGAAACAACGAAGCAAATTAAGAAAATTGACGAGAATATGCCTGTAATATTGTTCAGTACTCTATCTCAAGAGCAACTTCGAAAGGGAATGGAAGTAGGTGCTGATGCATATGTATCCAAAGATGAGTCACCTGAAAGGCTTTTAAGATTGATCGAAAGACTACTCAAGAAGTAGTCAGTTCATGTTTTCAGTACTTCGAATCCACAATTAGAAAGGATGGGAGAACACATTCTCTCAAATGCGAGGATAGATAAATCCTCTGTGTTCATATACGATGAGAAAAATCATAATTGTAGGTTCAGCGGGAAGCCCGCCTGATGTTATAGAAATACTGAAGTTCGGCGAAAAGTTGAAAATGCCAGTGATAGTATGTGTGCATTTTACCGGTTCGGTAATTGAAACATTCGCCGAACACATTCAAAAAGAGACTAATCATGAAGTAGAAATCGTCACAGGCCGCACATTATTACAACCAAAAGTCTATCTACCGTCGGGTGGAAAAGATATTGTCTTTATCAATGACAAAATGGTAGATGTTTTGCAGTCATCGTCAAAGGTTCACCCATCAATTTCAACACTCTTTGCATCCATGGAAAAATACGCGAGTAGAGAATCTATAGTCATCATCTTGAGTGGGCTGGGTGATGACGGCAAAGACTTTGCTAACAATTTGCAGAAAAGTGGTGTAAAATTCATAATTCAAAAAAACCCAAGATTTCGATACTTGCCCGAAAACATAAGCAGAGTACTTGAAGATAAGTGTGAAAGAATGGAAACTGAGAAGATAAAAGAAGCACTGTTGACGGCCAACTATCCATGACTAACATGGCTAAAATTGTATGTTCATAAGAACCTCAATGTCATATCAAAGTCAACTACCCACTGCCTATAGAGGCGGGGGCTTGT